>NZ_JCAXEJ010000007.1:0-215434 GCF_059759005.1 Paenarthrobacter sp. GQ52 | reverse complement strand
ACTGGCCCACATCGAGTCCTCCGGCACCACCCGCCAGGAAGCCTCCACCATCCTCGCCGCCCACGGCTAAGCACCACGCACAGCATCACCAAGAAGCATAAGGACTCCTCATGCTCCCCACGCGTGGTGAAATCGTCCCTACCGGCGGCATTGGGGCAGTAGTACGACGGCGGTTGGTTGCCTCTCTGAGGTGACTGGCCGCCGTCGGGGGTTAAGTGCCGCAGCGTTAGGTAATGAAACCGAAGCAATCGAACGCCAGCGCAGTTTTTGCTCAAGACAGGCACAATGTTCGCGCAGTGCACCAGGAGAGCCGGTCATGTCCGGCTCTTTTGGCTCCGCAAGCGCCCTGAAGCCGCCTCTCCGAAACTGAGTACACACGGCCTGTCCTGACTGCGGAAACTGGTCGGCACCCAAGTAGACCCCTGCCGAAAACTGAGTACTCGCCTGTGGGATGAGCGTATTCCCGACCCCTCGGTCGGGCGGAAAAGTGGGGTACATCCGAGAGTAGCCACAGCTCCGCGCTTGGTTGAACTATTGGGGCATCGCTTCATCCGACAACACCGATCGGATGCTGGGGGTTGCGATGCGGCTCCCCGGGACGTAGATCAACCAAGGAGTCTTATCATGCGCAAGCTTTCCAAGAAGAGCCGGATCACAGCAGCAGTCGCCGGCGTGGCACTGGTGGCAGTTGGCGGCGGAGCTGCCTACGCCTACTGGACCACCACGGGTTCGGGCAGCGGCGAGGCCACCAATGCGGCTGGCGGCGGAACCGTCACCCTCCACGCTGCGTTTGACGGCGGGCTCGCTCCGGGCAACCAGGTGAATGTGGCCTACTCGGCAGACAACGCCACAACCTCCAGCACGGTAGTGGGCGATCTCAGCGCCAACGTCACCACCAACGTGGCTGGTTGCCTTCCTGCTTGGTTCGAGGTCACTGCTGTCACCACCAACACCCCCGTGGCAGCAAATTCCACCGGGACCTCCGTGGGCAGCGGCGTGCTGAAGTTCAACGACAGCACCACGGCCAACCAGGACGCCTGCAAGGGCGCAGTGGTGACGGTCAACGTCACCAGCCTGTAGCACCTGCCGAGCCGGGGACCACCTTGCGAGTGGAGGTCCCCAGCCCGGCCGTCCCCGTTGCCTGCACGTCATCGCCTGAAAAGAGCCTCCATGGACCCCCGACCAAAGAGCGCCGCGTCACCGCACCTGACCGGGCCGTTGCACAGCGCCGGCCTTCCACTACGGGCGTTGTTCCTGGTGCTGGTGGTGGCGCTCATGCCCATGGTGACGCTGGCCGCTAGCGGCGGGCAGGACAACGCCGTGGCGAATGCAGCCAACGTATCCAAAGGGATCACGGTGACGCTGTCTCCCTCCAGCCGCACCGTGGACCAGGGGCAATCTGCCAACTACACGGTGGCTGCCTCATCGGTCGGAGGCTTCACCGGTCAGGTGACTTTCTCCGTCGTCGGCCTTCCAACAGGAACGGCGGCCGCGTGGCAACCGTCGTCGGTGGTCCTCTCCTCCGGCAGCACAGCCCAGGCGACCCTGACCGTGACCACGGCCCCTAACACCCCTGCAGGAAAGACTGGCTTCACGCTGAAGGCAACAAGCGGAACAACCCAGGCGTCATCGCAGGCGCAACTGCACGTGCTGGAAGCCAAACGGACTTTCGATGTTTCCGGCTCGGTTGACGGCATGCTGGCTCCCGGAGTCTCCAGGCCTCTGGACCTGCAGATTTCCAACCGGAGCAACAAAAGCATCGCGGTAACCAACCTGACCGTGGTTATCAGCCAAGTGGTCAGAACCCCCACCGCAGTCGCTGCCAACCTGCCCTGCAGCACTGCGGACTACAAACTCAGCCAATACTCCGGCCAGTATCCGTTGACCGTGGTGCCGGGCACCCGCTCATTGTCGGCCCTGGGTGTTTCCCAATCGGCGTGGCCCCGAATCCAGATGCTCGACACCGCCCAGCTCCAAGACGGTTGCAAAGGCGCGACCCTCAAGCTCACGTACTCAGGCACGGGACAGGCGAACTGACATGACTGCGACAGTCCGAACTCCCCGCATTCCCGGCAATGGACGGCTGGCCCGAACAGCCGCCGCCACCGTTGCCCTCTGCGTCCTGGGCGGCGCAGGGACCGCTTACGCGTACTGGGCTTCGACGGGCACCGGAAGCGGATCAGCAACGAATGGCACCATGCAGGCCGTCACGGTGGACGCCCTGGTCCCGGGCGATACCCTGCAAACCAGCTTGGTCCCCGGCGGAACTGCCGATGTCATTCTCCGTGCCACCAATCTCAACGCCCACGCCGTCACCATCTACGGCATTGCGGCGAATGGTCCCGTGACTGCCGATGCCGCACACCCCGGGTGCACCACCACCGGGGTGACGTTTACGCCCCCGCCAACACCGTTGACGCCACCGGTAACCATCCAGGCGAATACGTCCATCCTTTTGACGCTCCAAGGGACGGCCAGTATGAGCGCGGGTTCGCTATCTGTCTGCCAGGGCGCCCAGTTCAACGTTCCCGTGACGCTGGAGGTTCGGAAGTGAGCAAGCATCGCCGGTCAAAGGGCCCAGGGACCACTTTTGGCCTCTGGAACAGAATTGCCGTGATCGTGGCAGGTATTCTCCTCGTCTCATGGGGAGGGCCGGCCGCCACCGCCTTCTGGGGCTCGATCAGCGGGGGCCCCGGAGCCGCCAAGGCCGACACCGTAGCCCAAGGCTCCAAACCCGTCACCACTGTTTCCGGGGGCAACGTGACGGTCACCTGGGCAGCCAGTACGACGGCGGCAGGACGGTCCGTGACCGGCTACAGCATCGCCCGCTACGCCACGGCGACGGCGGGTACCAGGATCGCTGCGGCAGGCACGTGTACTGGAACAGTCGCCGCTCTTATTTGCGCGGACAGCAATGTTCCTACCGGCACCTGGTACTACACGGTCACGCCGTTGCTATCGTCATGGCAAGGCGCGGAAAGCACGCGGAGCGCCGCGACGGCCGTGGACGCCACAGCGCCTGGAGCTCCTGTTATCACTGCTCCTGTTTACGTTTATTCCAGCAATGTGGACAACGTTCCCGTCAGCGGCACCGCCGAACCCGGTTCAACCGTGGTGCTCACGGTCACTGGTGCCGGGGCCCAGCCTTTGACGGCAACCATGACGGCTAATGGGTCCGGAAACTGGACGGCACCACTCCTGAACATGAGCGCCTTCAACGAAGGAAATATCAATTACTCAGCCCGTGCAACGGATGCAGCCGGCAACACCAGCCCTGCAGGTACGGCAGATTCCACGAAGGACGTGACTGCACCGACGGTGACCGGGGTTCGGTTGAACAACGGCGGAGCCACGGCCGGCAAGGTTGAGGCAGGCGATTACGTAACGCTGACATTCTCCGAGCCGCTCAAGGCCAGCACCATCTGCAGTACCTGGACCAGCCCCGCCAGCACCCAAACTGTGAGCGGCAACGGGAACAACCGGGTTGTGGTGAATGTCAGTGCCAACGACGCTCTCACCGTGACCACCAATAGCTGCCCGGTGCTCAGAGTAGGCTCGGTTGCCCTCGGAGGAGACTACACATCGAGCAATTTGAGCTTCAATACAGCTAACAGCGGCGGCATTTTGCACTGGAGCTCGACATCCCAAACACTCACCGTCACTTTGGGTGGAGGGAACGCTGGAGGGGCGACCCTTACTTCGACCACTATCTTCCCGACTTACACCCCGGCCTCCGGCCTGACTGACGTCGCCGGCAACCAGCTTGGCACCTCGTCGGTACCAGGAACCCCGTCCGGCTTCTGATCTCAGGAATTTGTCCGGAGATAGTGCCCCTCGCACACGTGATGAGGGGCACTATCTGTACCTAATACCGGGGCAGCCCTAAAACCCGGGCGTAACCTTGAAGCGGACGCCAGCGCCGCCGTCGTACGTTTGATCCTGCGACGAAAGGCGAGCTGCCACTTGAAGGCTGTAGCGGAAATGTTCACGATGGGTCCTGGGAACAAGGACCACCATCCCGCACTCCGCTGCGCAGTAGGTGTGTTTGTTCCGCTGATTACCTTGACCCTGCTGGGTCGACTGGACCTGGCAGTGTTCGCCTCCTTCGGTGCGTTCACGGGGATTTATGGCCGGAACGAACCCCACAGCGTGCGTTTCCGGAGCCAGTTGCGCGCCGGCGGTTTCATGCTTTTGATCGTTCTTCTGGCCACACTCATGGCCCGTTTTGCGCAGGCCGCGGGCATGGAAGGTGCAGCTTATTCCTGGCTCCTGACGGCTGCCACCACTGTGGTGGCCGGTGTCTGCTCCGTGGTGGTGGCCGCTTGGCGGCTCCGGCCCGGCGGCTCGCTCTTTCACATTTTTGCCTTCGCTGCCATTGCCTCCATCGCCGCGCAACCTCCCCTCTGGGAAGCAATGCTGGTGGCGGTGGGGACCACAGTCTTTTGCTTGCTCATCGGCATGTCTTCGCGCGTGCTCAGAAGCCACCGGACACCGTGGAAACGGCCTCCGCGCATCCGTCACACCGCAGCTGAGCGCCGGGCGATCTGGCTTGAGGGCGGTGGTTATCTCGTTGCAGCAGGCCTGGCGGGGACCATCGCAACGTTGGTTGGGGAGCGACTCGGGTTCGGGCACACCTACTGGGCCATGGTGGCGGCCGTGGTTCCGTTGGTGGGCCACTCGACGCGTCACAGGGTCAGTCGTGGCATCCAAAGGATCGCGGGAACCGTGATCGGACTGGCGCTGCTGGCCGGCATTCTCTGGCTCAACCCTGCACCGTGGGCCATGGTCCTGGTCATTGCTGCGTGCCAGTTCGGGGCGGAGATGTTCATCGCGCGCCAGTATCTGGTGGCGCAGGTTTTCGTGACGCCGCTGGCCTTGATTGCCACGCTGTTGGCCGCGCCGGTTGATCCGGCTTTGCTGCTCCGTGACCGCATCATCGAAACCGTCATTGGTGCCGCCGTCGGAGTGGCGGTCGTAGTGGCACCTGCTGTTTGGCGGCGTCTGCGGGCGAGTGGCCCGGGTGCATAAGCTCTGATGCCCAGAGGTTCGGTCCGCATCGCCTCGTCATATCACCTAGGATCAATTGGTTAGACAATCGAGATACATGTCTACCAGAGGATTGTTGATGAGCGATAAAAGTGAACGACAGGGCTATTGGTACGGCTTGGAGAGCCGCAAGCAGATGGGTGCCGTGGACGTCCTGAATGCACTCAGGGACTACCGATCGGCCGAAGCCGACATGCGGCGCCGAACCCAGGCTTCCATGGGGATGGGCGAAACGGACCTCATGGCGCTCCGCTATTTGCTGGAGGCCGAGCGCGCAGGCCGGGATGTGGGGCCCAAGGAATTGACTGTCCGCTTGGGGATTACTTCCGCTTCCATGACCTCGCTGGTGGACCGGTTGGTCAGGTCGGGCTATGTCACCCGGGAGCCAAATCCTGCCGATCGACGAGCGCTCATTCTCCGACCAACTCCAGGATCGGACCAGGAGGTCCGCAGCACTCTGGGCGATATGCACGGGCGAATGATGGAGGTTGCGGGCACCCTGAACGCTGAGGAATCAGCGGTGGTGGTGGACTTTCTTAGGCGTATGCGAGAAGCGATTGACGCCGTTGCCACCTGATCTCGACTGGACTTAAGTAGTAAGTACACATATAACTAGATAGCCAAGCTACTTACTAGGGAATGTGTGGGAGAGAACGATGACAGTCGCGCTGCGTGAACCAAGCTCCACACCAGTGGCTGAAAATACCGTGGACATTGTCACGGAACAGGCTATCCCCCAGGGACCCGTGCACTGCGGTTCCCATATGGCTATCTCCGCCGGACCATCCTACGACTCCATGCAGTGGGTTTCTGTAGAGCCGATCTGGCCGGAGTGGGCCTGCGGTTGCGGCTTTCGCATGGATATTGACGCACTGGACCCCGTCAGCGGTGTCTGGATCGCGGCTCTCCGCCGGCAGAGCCTGCAGCATGAGCTCGCCGTGGCCCAGAACACCCTCGAGCTGGCGTTCAAAAAGGCGGTCGACGGCGGTGTCGATCCTCGCGCTCTGGCCGACCTGACCGGAGTGCCTGCCACCGAAGTCGAATCCCTCCTTCAGTGACGCTCCTTGAACGGGCGGCTGTCCGCGCTGATCGCGGGGCCGCTGGAATTGATCGTCAGGGCGCCGGAGCTGATCGTGGGACAGTAGCTGACCACCACGCAGTAGCTGCCAACCAGGTGCACCCCGAGGTGGTGCTTGGAGGACGCTACCGACTCGGCGCCCAGCTGGGTGGAGGTTCGGAAGCGTATGTCAACGAGGCCCGGGACCTGCTCTCAGGCAAATCGGTAGCGGTGAAAATCTTCAGGTCAACGGACTCCATGGACAACGCGCCCTTTCGGCGGGAGCTGGAAATCCATGGACGGTTGCGGCACAGGAATATCGTCAAGGTCCTCGACTCCGGCGACACGACAGGAACCGGGGACACGCCAGACGCCGGGGGCGTCGGCAGCCAGAAAGGCCGCAGCTTCGTCGTGATGGAGCTGGTAGGCGGCAAGGACCTGCGTGGGTTCCTGCAGGATAATCCCGCCTCCCCGGAGCAAACGGCGGCCTGGATGACCGATATTGCCCGCGCCCTGGCCCATGTCCATCGCAGGGGAATCGTCCACAACGACATCAAGCCCGGCAACATCCTGGTGGACTTCGCGTCCGACCCGCGCGGTCTTGGAATCGCGAAACTGGCGGACTTCGGAATTGCCCTCAACGGACGCCACGCTGCGCCCAACTCTTCCTCGGGCACACCGCATTACCTCAGTCCCGAAGAGGTATGCGGCGGAACGTCCACAACCGCCAGCGACATTTACTCGCTGGGCCTGGTTGCACTCGAATGCCTGACCGGAACCAAAGCGTTCCCAGGCCCTCCCCTCGAGTCCATGGTGGCAAGGACTCTGGGGGAACCCCGAATTCCCGGCACGGTGCGGCGGCGCTGGTCCATGGTGCTTCATGCCATGACAGACCCCGACCCTGCCGGCAGGCCGTCTGCCAGCCAAGCTGTCGGCATGCTCCGACGGCTCAGCTGGTAGCCAACAATCAGGCAGATAGCGGCATGCGTCCTTATGCCGAACTGGGGCCTCCTTATGAAAGAGAGAATGAAAAATGGGAATCATCGGTTGGATT
The DNA here is from genome assembly GCF_059759005.1 of Paenarthrobacter sp. GQ52. NCBI lineage: Bacteria > Bacillati > Actinomycetota > Actinomycetes > Micrococcales > Micrococcaceae > Paenarthrobacter > Paenarthrobacter sp. GQ52. The sequence continues at coordinate 208,277 of NZ_JCAXEJ010000007.1, read as the reverse complement.
ATTTTGGGTTTGATTGCCGGCGCCATTGCAAAGGCCATCATGCCCGGTAAGCAGGGTGGCGGCTGGATCACCACGATCCTCCTCGGCGTCGTGGGCGCCGTTCTGGGTGGTTGGATCGGCAGCGCGCTCTTCAAGGTGGGCATCAACGAGTTCTGGTCGCTGTCCACCTGGCTGCTCGCGATCGGCGGCGCACTGCTGGTCCTCATTATCTGGGGACTGGTCACGCGCAAGAAGGCATAACTGCCTGAACACTAAGAGGCCCCGACGCTGCTGCAGTTTCTGCAGGGTCGGGGCCTTTTCGCTGCGTTTTAGAGGGCTATCCGGCCGAGTAGCCGAGTGCTTGGTCGATGAACAGGCGGGCCTCCAATCCCGTGGCACCCTTGGGGTGCTCCCCTTAGAGTGAGTGATGGGCGGGGCCTCACGTTCCCTGGGAGCAGCCGGGGGACCGCGGTACGGGTGAGTGCGTGCTTTTAGGACTCGACGACGGGTGGCCCGCAATGCGGTCACTGGTCAGAACCCGGCGTGCACCAGCCCGTCGGTCACAATTCTCCCGTAGCTGGACGACTGCAGATGACATCCAGGGGTCGGTTACGCTGCTCAAAGCCACGCCACTCCGCACGCATAGGGCCACCAATGACGCACTCTTTTGCAGCTGACCACGCCACCCCGCAGAAGGGAAGTTCGCCCAAACCTTCGCCCGAACCCAGCGTCGAACCCAGCGTCGAACACAGCGCCGCCGGCACCGCCTTGGGAGCCTTCGGAATGGTGGCCGTCGTCGGTGTATTCGCGCTTCTCCTTCACACGCTGGCTCAGCATTCGCCGCGGAGTGGTCCCGGCTACGCGGGATGGTCGCAAGACGCCGTTGACACCCCGTTGGGCGCCGTGCGCTGGTTCCTGGGCGACATGACAGAGCCACTGTTCTACAAGTCCGATCTCGCAGCGCTCGGATTTCTCGCGGGCGCCGCGGTCGCGTGGTGGGTTGGCCGACGAGGTGCGAAATGGGCGGGCTCGCTTGGCTATGGGACGGGCCTTTGGCCTTGGGTCCTGGTATCCGCGTCCATGAGTTTGATTCTGTCCAACCTGGTGTTCGGCTGGATGCTCGACGACGGATGGCAGCCAACGTTCGTGCCTTTCGTTTGCGTCGCGCCCGCCCTGGTCCTGATGTACGGAGCGGGTTGGCGGGCCTGCATCACCGGCGCGGTCCTGGGGGCGGCCACCACCACACCCTTGGCGTTGTTGTTCATAGTTACCGTCTCAGAACCGCTCGGCCTGCCACCCGTGGTTGGGAGTGTCCTCGCAATGTCGGTGGGTTCGGTCATCTCGTTCCTGGCCGCCCGGCGGATGCCGTGGCTTGTCCTGCGGGAGCCGCGACCGGCTACGCAACCAGAGTTGCCGCCGTCGAGCTTCAACCGAAACTTGGCTGGCGACGCCGCCTGGGCTGCGCGCAGGGTGCTCAAGGACTTCACTGAAACGCATTTTTTCGCCAACGAGCTCGCCGCCGCCTGTTTGATCCTGGCTGTGGCGGCGGCATTTGTCCTGAACCCGGCGCTGCCGTCGTACGGGACGGGCCTGCTCCCTCACATACTGTTTGCCCAAGCGTTGACCTCGGCCATCGGCGTCACGCTGTGGCGGGGCTGGTACCGCGACGGCGGGTGGGCGGCCACCTACGCGTCCGTGGTGTCAGTGGCTCCTGCGGCAGTCCTCGCGTATGGCGGCTCCTGGACGGGAATGGTGGGCGGCGCCGTGGTGGGTGCGGTCCTCGCACCGCCTCTGGCCAGGGCAATTTCCGCGCGGTTGCCGGCCGGCTTCCATCCGGTCATCGGCAATACAGCGGCCATGGCCGTCTCGACGGCGATTGCCTTACCCGTGATTGGGCTGCTGCCCTAGTTTGCCCGCGACAGTTCGCTCGTCCGGCTGCCTCTTTCGGACAGCTCAGCCGCCGACGTGGTGAATTGTAAAGGCGCTCAGGAATCCGACGGCGGCCGTCAGTCCCGTCAGGTTGTGGTGCTCCTCAAAGGCCTCGGGAATCATGGTGTCGGCAAGCATGGCCAGGATTCCGCCTGCAGCGATGGCGGTGATGAACGCGATGACGGTCTCCGGAGCGTTTTCCAGAGCGGTGTACCCCAGGAGCGCGGCAAGCCCGCTGAACACCGCGATGCCGGCCCACGTGCCAAAGACGTATGCGGGGCTGCGTCCGGCCTTCTTCATTCCTGCTGTGCTGGACAGGCCCTCCGGAACATTCGAAATGAAGACTGCGGCGAGCATGGCCGGACTAACTGCCCCTCCGGCGAGGAGGCCGACCCCCAGAACCACCGATTCCGGAATGCCGTCAATGAGTGCACCTACTGCGATGGCAGTGCCGCTCCCAGGGGAGTCCTTTTCTGAGGGCTGAGCTCCGCCGGAGCGCTTGCGATGCTTGGCCCCGGCGCGGGCAAGCAGGGCATTGGAGCCCACAAAGATCAGTGCGCCCAGGAGAAAGCCCAGGACCGTGGGGAGCAGCCCGCCGCCTTCCCCGGCCTCGTCCACCAGTTCGAAAGCCAACGCAGAGATCAATACCCCGGCGCCGAAGGCCATCACTGTGGACACGATTTTGGGCGGCACTCTCCATACCCATGCGATACCCGCCCCGAGGACCAGCGCACCGCCGGCCAGAGTTCCCCACATCAAGGCCTGTAACCACATTGGCATTCGTCTTGCCCTCCCATCAGCCGTTCGTGTGCATCAAGAAGTGTTGCACATGAGGTCTGTGTGGCTGCTGAAAGTCTTGATGATTTCCTGAGGAAGAGCAGGATTTGTTCTTGATCCGGGCCCTGCACAGTAGTTCTTGTCAGCCAGAGAGGCTGGAAAACGAACGGCCGGCCGGACCACGGTGGCCTCCCGAAAGGACCATACTCAGATGGCCATCAGCCTCAAGACCACCTCCGGTAAGATCCTCGCGTCCGTCGCACTGGTCGGCACCGCAGCCGCAGTGGCAGGCATGGGCACCTACGGCGCCTTCACCTCCTCCACCTCCGCCTCCCAGGCAGTCACCGCCGGCACCGTCACCATCGCCCTCGGAACACCCGGCCCGGCCAACACCCTCAACGTCCCCGTCGCAGGCCTGCTCCCCGGCGACAAGGTCGAAAAGCTCGTCACCCTGGCCAACACCGGCAACTCGGACCTGAACAACGTCACCCTCACCACCTCCGCCGGGACCACCGCGTCCCTGCTCACCACCGATGTCACCAACGGCCTGCAGCTCACCATCGAAAACTGCTCCGTAGCCTGGACCGGCGCCGCAGCCCCCTACAACTGCACCGGCACCAAAACCACCGTGGTGGCCCCTTCACCGGTGATCGCCGCGAACAAGGTCCTGAACAACCTCACCTCCCTGACCTCGGCCAAAACCGACAACCTCAAAGTCACCACCGCGTTCCCCACCACCGCGAACAACGACTTCCAAGGCGCCACCTCCACCATCGCCTTCGCCTTCACCGGCACCCAACGCACCGAAACCACCAAATAGACACAGCAACACAACAGCCCCGCCGGGCCTGGTCGGGCGCCCCCCTGCCCGATCAGGTCCGCCGGTAAAGCCCTACCCAACAACGAAAGGAACGCCAGGCAATGAGCACCATCACCAGCATCAACGAACCCGCAGTCCAGGGCCGGCGTTCCGCCGCGCAGGCCATTGAAACCGCAGCACCAGTTTCTGAGGCGGATACCGCGGTGACGCCCGCCTCCGCGACCCGGCCCAACGCCGTCGTGATTCCACCGGAACCTGCCGCCACAACTACGGTCAGCGGCAAGCCGAGTGGTCTTCGACGGGTTGCCGGCAAGGTGGTTAGGGGAATCGGCGTGGGCATGCTGGTCCTTGCTGCCGTGGTGTTCCTCTTCCTGGCCATCGGGCCGCGGGTCTTCGGTTACCAGACCTCAACCATGCTGACCGGGTCCATGGCCCCGCTTATCAACCCGGGAGACGTCGTCGTGACCGTCCCCACGCCCGTCTCGGACATCAAAGTAGGCGACGTCATCACCTACCACATCCCCGTCGAAGACCAGCGTGTGGAAACCCACCGCATTACAGAGATCACCACCACCGCAGACGGCGGCTTCGCGGTGCAAACCAAGGGCGATGCCAATAACGGCATCGACCCCTGGATCGCCACCCTCCAAGGCAAAACCGTGGACAAGCAGATCGCCACGATCCCGCACGTCGGCAACGCCATCCGCGCCCTCCGCGAGCCGATCGTCATGAACACCCTCATGTACGGCGCACCCGCCATCCTGGTCATCGGAATGCTCGGCTCCATCTGGACTAAAGAGCCCACCAAGTCATCGCCGGAAGACGCCGCAGCACCTCAGGCAGCAAGCGGTGAGTGAGGACCCGGTCCCCACGCCGGCGCCGATGACACTGGAACCGTGCAGGCTGCAGGCGCTGGCTGACGAGTTGGGAGATTCCACGCCAGTGCTCCGCTTTCTCTCTACGTACCTGTCCATGCTGCCTGACCGGATTCGCAGTATCTCCAGCGGCCTGTCCACGCACGACGTCAACGCGAGCATGGACGCCATCCTGAGCCTCAAGATCGCCTCGGGCATGGTTGGCGCCCTGGAAACAGAGGGCCAGTGCCGAGCCATGGAAATGATGATCCGCGAAGACCACTTTGATTCCGCCGTTCAGGCGTTCACGGCGCTTCAAAACTCGACGGACCGCTGTTTTGCTGCAGGACCGCAGTTGCTGGGGAAGGCGCGGGAGTCGCTCTGCTCCACGCCCCGGACTAGCTTTTAGCGCTCAAGGTGCCGTTCAGCGCTCAGCCAGGACGCCGGTGTCGGCGGTCCGGACCTCATGCGGCACGAGGAACAGCGCGGCCACGGCCAACACACCGGCGGCAGCGAACACGTAGAAACCGGCAGGGTAGGCAATGTTCGCAGCGACCAGGGTTCCCGTAACTGCAGGTCCAACGATCGCGCCGAGCCGGCCCACTCCTGCGGCGAATCCCAGCGCGGTTCCGCGGAGCCGGGGTGGGAACAGCTGGCTGACCCAGGCGTAGACCAGCACCTGCGAGCTGAAGACAAAAACGCCGGTGACAAACACGGCAGCGTTGAGGAGGAACTCATTCGGGATCTTGACGCTCAAAATTGCCAGGAACACCGCGGACAACCCGAACCACATCAGCACGATCTTCTTTGTCCCGTGTTTGTCGGCCAGGATTCCGGCAACGAACAGGCCCGCGACGGCACCGAGGTTCAGGACAAGCAGCAGCGTCAGGCCAGTGCTCACGGGGTATCCGGCGGCCGCCATCAGCTGCGGCAGCCACGTGTTTAGGCCGTAAACCAGCAGCAGCCCCATGAATGATGCGATGCCAATGCCCACGGCAACCATGGGATAGGGCTTCTGCAGGAGGTCGCGGAAGCCGGTCTTTGGTTTTGTGCCCGTTGAATGCTCGACGGCGGTTGTTGTGTTCGCGGGTTCACGCGCCTTCAGTTCGCTGGACTTGGCGGGGCCGGTCTTGGCGGAGGCTGCTTCGGGGAGCGATTCCGGCAGCTTGACCCACAGGAAGGGCAGGAGCAGCAGCCCGGCTACACCGCCGATGATAAACATGAGTCGCCAGTTCGGAACGATAAAAATGGCCAGGAGTGCCGTTGCCACAGCGCCAACATGGTATCCGGTCATGGTCCGGGTGGTGGACTTGCCGGCGGACCCGGCTGGAGCGTAGTCATTGATGTATGCCAGGGCCGCGGGGAGGCAGGCGCCCAAGCCCAGCCCTGCCAGCATACGAAGCAGCGAGAAGACGGCGACGTTCGGGGCGAAGGCAACTCCGATGGTGAACAGCGAGAAGCTTGCGACGCAGGCGATCAGCAGTTTACGGCGTCCGAATTTGTCTGAGAGCGGCGCGATGAAGAGAGCGCCAAGGCCCACACCCACCAAGGAGATGGTGGCGGCGAAAGTGGCTCCGACTGCGTCGAAGCCCAGCTCGCCGGTCTTGATGAGTGTCGGGATGACGGTGCCCAGGACCACCAGGTCGAAGCCGTCCAGCACCATGGCCAGCCAACAGAGCCAGACAGGCCATTGGGAGCGGCGGGCAGATGACATCGTTGGCATAGCGTCCTCGGTACTTCTTGGTGGTTGGTGCCGACCACAGAACGTTCGGTCAGTCATGAGAGTTGTATCACCGCATCATGTTGCCTGGCACACGTTCTACCATTGAATGGAAGACAGCTCAGGGGTACATGTCACTGAGTGACCAAGTAGCAGTGGTCAGGCGTGCCCGAGAACTATGACCCAGAACGCTGACCGATAAACCAGGAGTCCATGTGGCCAACTCAGCATCCGGCGATTCCGTGGTGGACCGTGTTGTGCGGGTCATGGAAGCTTTCCCGGAAGGGGTGACCTCCCTTCAATTGAGCGAACTGGCCGACCGCGCCGGACTCCCGCTGTCGTCAGCTCATCGGCTGGTCCGGCAACTTTCCGAGCATGGACTGCTGGATCTTGGTGCCGGCGGGACTGTTCGCTTGGGACTGCGTTTGTGGGAGCTCGTCAACCGGAATTCGCCCACGCTGGCTCTGCGACAGGCAGCCATGCCCTTCATGGAAGACATTCAGCAAGTCCTCAACCAGAACGTGAATCTGGCTGTGCTTGACGGATGGGAAGCCCTTTTTGTGGAGCGGCTTTCCCGGCGGGGGTCGGTAGCCAACCGGGCGCGTATCGCCGGACGGATGCCGGTCCACATTTCCTCTGCGGGTCTTGCCCTGATGTCCCACCAGCCGCGTGAACTGCAGGCGGAGTACCTCGAGCAGTTCGCAGATCCGGCTGGAAAGGTGAGCGCCGACGTCGTGCGTCATTTCCTGGCCGAAGCAGCCCAACAGGGGTACGCGCAACTGGCTGGCGTGGTGGACCCGGACACGTGGGGCATTGCCGTGCCGGTGATCAATGCCAAGCGTCGAACCGTGGCGGCGCTCGGAGTAGTGGTGCCCCTTGCGGAGATGCGGCTGCAGGCTCTGGTGCCCGCGCTCCAGACAGCGGCCCGGGGGATTGGCCGCCAATTGGGGGACTAGCCCTTCCTTCCGTTCAACGGAATTGTTGTAACGCCAATCACGCCATGCGGGCCACACTGATTCCAGATTCATCCCGCTTCCGAGTAAGCCGGGATCCGCAACGAAGCGAGGAAAACCATGGCACGTACACCAATCACGACCCAAGTCGCCATCATGGGCGCAGGTCCCGCGGGCCTCATGCTCTCGCACTTGCTGGCCAAGCAGGGCATCGAATCCGTGGTGGTGGAGATCCGCAGCCGTAAGGAAATTCAGGAGACTGTCCGCGCTGGAATTCTCGAGCACGGCACCGTTAAGCTGCTGGTCGATTCCGGCGTTTCGGACCGCGTGTTGCGCGAAGGTGACCGGCACGACGGCATTGAACTGCGCTTCAACGGTGAAAGCCATCGCATCAATTTCAAGGAACTCGTGGGTGAGTCCGTGTGGTTGTACCCGCAGACGGACGTGTTCATGGACCTCGCCGCGAAGCGCGAGGCCGACGGCGGCGACGTCCGATACAGCGTCACCGACACCACTGTGCACAACCTCGAAGGCAAGCCGAAAGTCTGGTTCACCGACGCCGACGGTCAGGATTTCGAAATCCAGGCCGACTTCCTGGTAGGTGCCGATGGGTCGCGCAGCCACTGCCGCTTCCAGATCCCCGAAGCAAACCGAAAGTGGTACTTCCACGAGTATCCGTTCGCATGGTTCGGAATCCTCGCGGAGGCCCCCCGCAGCGCCGACGAGCTCATCTATGCCAACTCTGCGAACGGCTTCGCCTTGATCAGCCAGCGCACCGAAACTGTCCAGCGCATGTACTTCCAGTGCGACCCCAAGGAAAACGTTGCCGACTGGGACGACGAACGCATCTGGTCCGAGTTCCGCAAGCGCGTCAACGGCAACGGCTTTGAGCTCAAGGAAGGACCTGTCCTGGAAAAGATGGTCCTGCCTTTCCGCAGCTTCGTGCACACCCCCATGCGTCACGGCAACCTTTTCCTCGCAGGCGACGCTGCGCACACCGTCCCACCCACCGGCGCCAAGGGCCTCAATCTGGCCATCCACGACGTCAAGGTGCTCTTCGAAGGCCTCGATTCGTTCTACTCGAACGGTTCGACTGCGCTGCTCGATTCCTACAGCGAGCGGGCCCTGGACCGTGTGTGGAAGGCCCAGCACTTCTCTTACTGGATGACGTCCATGCTTCACACCGTTCCCGGAGCCGACGACTTCGATCGCGCCCGACAGCTTGGCGAGCTTCACTCCGTTGTCACATCTGAGCACGCCAAGGCGTATCTGGCTGAGTCGTACACAGGCTGGCCGACTTCGCGGTAGGTCTGGTCGCTGGTCGCAAGTAGGCGGCACCGGCGCACCCGGGTGAAGCGGGTGGCAGGCAGCACCCGGGTGAGCAGGCAACAGGCAGCATCCGCGCGCACCCCGACTCATGTCAGCCGGGCTACACCACCTTTATGTTCTCTGGGGTGTGTGGTGGTGGTTACGTCGTGGTGTTTGTTGGGGGTCGAGGTGGGGTGGGGGGATGAACCAGGGGACCCCGGTGGTGATGTCGATGCGCCATTGTTCCTTGTGGATGAGGTGGTGGTGGTGGCTGCAGAGCAGGGTGCCGTTGTTGGTTGATGTGGTGCCGCCGTTTGACCAGTAGGTGGTGTGGTGGGCTTCGCACCAGGGTGCGGGGATGGTGCAGTCGGGGAAGGCGCAGCCGCCGTCGCGGGCGGTGATGGCTTTGCGGATGTGGGGTGGGAAGATCCGGGTGGTGCGGCCGATGTCCAGGACGCGGGAGTCGGTTCCGAGGAGGACGGGGATGATGTCGGCGTCGCAGGCGATTTTGCGGATGGTGTTCGGGTGGATCGGGCCGGTGAAGGTTGCTGTGCCGGTGCTGAGTCGTTGGTGGTCGTTGACTTGTTCGAAGAGGTCGCGTTCGTCGATGGTGACGGTGAGTTGGGGTCGGAGTCCGCCGTTGGAGGGCAGTTTCCCGGTGGTCATCGCCAGGGCGCAGGCTCCGACGAGGCCGTCGAGGAGTTTCCGGGCCCGGCTGCGGCGGTCCAGGTCCGGGCCGCTGGGCTTGCTGCCGCTGGGATTGGTGCCGGTGGGATTGTTGCCGGTGGTGAGTCGTGGGTTGGTGGCGGTGTTCATGGCGGTGGTGAGGGTTTCGTATTGTTCGGCGGTGGCGAAGATTTCGAGGTGGTGGAGTCCGTGGCGGCGTCGGCGGCGGAGGAACGCGCCTTGGAGTTGGCGGAGGACTTCTTCGGACGGTTCGGTACCGTCCTGGTCGATCCTGTCGGTCCAGCGTTTGGTCATTTTGGTGACGAAGTCCGGGTCGGATTCCATCGCGGTGGTGGTGAGGGCGTGTTCCATCCGGGTGATGGTGTCCTCATCGGTGAGTTGCCGGACTGTGTCCAGGGCGGTGCTGATGATCGTCGCGGACCGGGACGGTACCAGGGCTGAGGAGAGGGCGTCGGCCAGGACTTCGCGTCGGGCCGGGATCTGTTGCCCGGCGATTCCCGCCTGGGGCAGGACGTCGGGGGCGAGGGCGAGCCTGCGGCGGGCTTCCCCGATGCTGATCCGCAACCGGGCCCGAAGGAACTCAGCGGCATTCCGGTACCCGTCATCCAAAGGGCTCACTGAATCGGCGGCCGCTGTAGCCGCATCTGGGGTACTGCGAACTTCCGAGGACATCGCCGCGTTCACAGAACTTGCCGGGGTTTCGGATGCTGGCTCTGGTTCAGTCCACCCCGTCCGCCACCCCGGCCCGGCCCCGAACGCGGACAGCCCCGGCGACGCTTGCTGTCCTTCCTTCCGGGTCCGTTCCACCGCCTGCGCCGCGACGACCTGCAAGTACTCCAACGACCGGGAGATCTCCTCGACCCTGCCCGCGAAATCGGCAGCCTCAACAAAACCAAACAACCGCGCTTCATCGGCCGCCATTGATCGCAACGCATCCGCTGCGGCAGCACACTCATGGAGCGCCGCTTCCACTACTGGCAAACCCGGCGCCGAGGATTTCGGCCGCAGCAACTCCGGCCGTAGCGGCTCCGGCGCCTGCTCGGGGGCGGAGGCCTTGGGCGAGGGCAACTGCTGGGGCACCTCCTCCTCGCGCGCCGCATTTTCGGGCGTGGAACATTCGCGGGACCTTGGAGGCGCAGATTCCTGGGCAACGGGCGCCGACGCGAGTCGAAGAAGTAGCTCAGGAACCAGTGAGGTTTCCGCGTCGGCGTCTGCCGTCGTCGGGCGCTCACGCGTTGGAAGCGGGGAAAACGTGTCGAGCGGGGAGGGCGAGACGCGCGTGGGCATCTCACTGGCGTCGGACGAACCCGTCCGCCGCGCCAAAACCTGCCCTATGCCTTCCATAACTCAACTCTGTCAGGATGGCGCCACATCTATCAGCCCTCATTGACGCCATGTGGAAAAGTCAGTCCACGGCTCAGGTTGTCGAAAGATCGGGGCTCCAGGACCTACCGTACAAACATGACTATTGATCCAAGTCCAAAATCACCGGTCCGGCAGTTGCGCCTCGTCGTGGAGGCTGAGGACTACGAAGCTGCGGTGGCATTTTTCCGCGATGCCCTGGGCCTCACCGAGCAGGCTGCTTTCGAAGGAGAGGGGGATGCGCGCGTCACTATCCTCGAAGCCGGCCGGGCTACCCTGGAGATTTCCAACCCCGCCCAAGTGCGGCTGATCGACCAGGTAGAGGCCGACGGCCAGCCCAGTGCCAAGATTCGCCTAGCCTTCGAAGTGGATGATTCCGCAGCAACCACTAGAGATTTGGTCGAAGCAGGGGGCACCTTGATTGCTGAACCCAGGGAAACCCCGTGGAAGTCATTGAATTCGCGACTCGAAGCACCCGCAGGTCTCCAGATCACGCTGTTCCAAGAGCTTGAAGCCATCGAAGAACGAAGCTCGAAAGCGGGTTTCAAACGACCTTGAGCCAGTGTCGCGTGTGCCGGCCCCAACTTTGGGCGGCGCCTATCAGACGACTCCGTCTTGGTGATCGATGCCCGCTTGATCGACCTTTCGGTGGAAGCGCATGCCGGCCTTGCCGCCGACGATGGCGCCGAGTAGGGGGATGATCAGGGCGATGACGAGACCGATGATGCCGCTGGTGGTCATCAGGCTTCCGTCGACGGGAATCTGCGGTGCGCCGTTGAGATTGTCGAGAATGTTGAACTGGCTCCCGGCCACCGCCGCGAGGACTGCCACGATAATGGCGATGATGATGCCCCACAGCCACACGGCGAGCCCCTGTTTGGCTCCGTCGAAACGGGCCATGCGGCCAGCGACGTACCCTCCGCAGTAGTAGGCCAGGAACAAGACCACTGCGAGGACGATTCCGCTGACGATGCCCAAGGTTTCCGCATTCTGCTGGGCCTGGTCTGCCGCCTGTTCGGCGCCGGACGGATTCGCTGCTCCTACCCCCACGCCAATGGCCGTGGCTAAGGCGCTGAGCAGGACCGTCATCCCGATGGCCGTCAGCCAGCCAAAGAAAGCCGAGCCCCATTTGATGCCGCCGAAGCGTTCCTTTTCCGCTCGGACGACGTCGTCCCTACGGGCTTCGGGAGTGCTTGAGCCCGCACCATTTTCGTAGACCATGTCAGCTCCTAATCCGGGTGCCTTTGGTTAATCAAGCAAAACACCACCCCCGACAAGAAAGCAAGCATACTTACTAAAGTGCCGCATGCCTTATGAGTCGATTTCCGCCAAACCGCGCGGGACTTTCCGGGTGTCACCTGAAACCTGAAGCAACTGCAGGGCTCCCGCAGCCGCTGATCCCGGGTCTGCGGCGTACAGGAGCACCCGATGCCCCGATTCGTCCGGCGGCGTGAGTACCTCGAAGCTCAGCTCCAGATATCCCACTTCAGGATGGTGCAGGTATTTCACACCGGACATGCAGTTCTCCACCGGGTGTCGGGCCCAGAGCTTCGCAAAATCAGGGCTTTTCAAGGTCAGCTCACCAACCAGGGACGCCAGTTCCTGGTCATCGGCAGATTTTCCCGCCACGAGGCGCAATGACGCGACCGCCCTTCTCGCCTCTTCCGGCCAACGCGTGTACAGCTCCCGTGTGTGATCGTCGAGGAATAACAGTCGGGTCATGTTGGGACGAGTAGAGGGGGCCTCGGGCGCTGCGAAGTCCAGGTGGCCGGCAACGAGCCGGTGTCCCAAGGAGTTCCACGCCAACACTTCACTTCGACGCCCCAGCACCACCGCCGGAGTGCCGGGCATGGACTGGATCAACCGCAGTGTCCCCGGCCGCACTTTGTCCGGCTTTGCCGGCGTGCGGCGTTTCGTCTTTCCCGGACGAGCCAGGTTGAAGAGATGCACGCGTTCGTCTTTGCTGAGGTTCAGGGCACGAGCGATTGCATCGATGACAGCTTCTGAGGCGTTTGTACTCAGGCCCTGCTCCAGCCGTGTGTAATACGTAGTGCTGACTCCGGCCAGCATGGCCAGTTCCTCCCGTCGCAGGCCAGGGACGCGCCGGATGCCGTAATTTAGGACGCCCACGTCCTCGGGCTGCAAGGATGCCCGACGGATGCGAAGGAACTCCCCAAGTTCGCTATGTGTACCCATGCCCCCATTGTTCAGCTAATTGCCGGGGTTGTCCTGTCACTGCCAGTGGTACGCACAGCGGGGTGTGGTTACCGCACACGAAGACGGCCACGCTGAACGCATGCCAACAACCAAACGCATGCCAACAACCACTAGAGCCAGCCATCCCCACATCGAGCCAGCACAAAGCAGGGCCCCACAAGACAAGGCCCCACAAAGCATGACCACCAAACAACGGCTGGCGCTCATCGTCCTCCTGGCAGCGAGTTTCACGCTGGCCGTCGATTTCTCGATCCTCAACGTCGCACTGCCCGCAATCGGCTCCGACGTCGGTTTCTCGCTGGAAAACCTCCAATGGGTCGCAACGGCTTTTGCACTGTGCGCCGCTGGCTTCACGTTGCTGTTCGGCCGAGTGGCGGACTTGGCGGGTCGGCGGAGGATGTTCCTGATCGGTATGGCGCTGCTCGGGGCAGCATCACTGGCTGGTGGCCTGGCCACTGAACCGGCGTTGCTGCTGCTGGCAAGGGTGGGCCAAGGCATCGCAACGGCGATGGTGGTACCGGCGGCCCTGTCACTGCTTCTGGTTTCGTTCCCGGAAGGCCCTCTTCGGGACAAAGCACTCGGGCTCAATGGGTCCCTGATGGCCGCCGGATTCACCACTGGGGCGATCCTGGGTGGGCTGCTGACCGACCTCCTCAGCTGGCGGTGGGCGTTCTTCATCAATGTGCCCGTTGCGGCAGCCGTTCTCCTCATTGCACCCGTTGTACTCGCCGAAAGCCGGGCAACGTCCAAGCTACGGCTCGACGTTCCCGGCGCCGTTACGGTCACCCTTGGCCTGCTCGCACTCGTCTTTGGCCTCACGCATGCCGCCGAACACACTTGGACCCACCCTCTGACGCTCGGTGCGCTTGCGGCCGCCGTCGTCCTCTTTGCGGTGTTTGCCATGGTTGAAAGCCGGGCGCCGAATCCGCTGGTGCCTCTTGCCATCCTCAAGCGTTCGAGCGTGGCGTGGGGCAACGTCGCCGGAGTCCTGGCATTCGTTACCGAGACATCGCTGGTGTTCCTGCTAACCCTGTACCTGCAGCAGGTCCTCGGCTATACGCCGCTCGGTGCGGGTCTTTCCTTCGCCGTCCTGGGCTTGGGCACGGTGCTCGGCGGCATGCTCGGACCCAAAGTCATTGCGAGGGTCGGCAGCAAAAGGGCAATCGTGTACGGGTTCGTGGTTCAGGCAGCGGCCACCGGAGCGCTGGTGTTGCTCAGCTCGGATCCGGGGTCCATCGGGCTCCTCCTGGTGGCGACATTCATTGGGGGTGTCGCCAACCTGGTGGTCATCGTGGGCTTCATGGTGACCGCCACTTCAGGGCTGCCCGACGCAGATCAAGGCATGGCAATCGGGCTGGCAACCATGAGCCAGCAGATCGGCATCACCATGGGGATCCCGGTGATGAGCGCGGTATTCACCGCTCAGCTCCTTGCCCTCGGCGCGAACGACGCACCCGCGGTGCTGAACGGCGTCACGGTAGCCATCGCCGTGAATGCGGCCCTTTGCCTCGCGGCTGCCGCGGCCGTGGCGGTGTTCCTCAAGAAGGAAGCGGCACCAGTCGCTGCCTGACATACCTGACGAGGCGCGTTGGCGGGGAAACGCACGACGGCGGCAGGTCGCCGTCGTGCGTTTCCCGCGTTTGGTGCGGACCGCCGAAGCGGCGATCAAGGCTGCTGCGACGCCGCCGCGGTCGGTTCGAGATCGGCGAGGGTGAGCCGATGCGAAGGAGCTTTCGGCAACGGAACAGTGGAAGTTACGGAGAGATCCGGACCGACATGAACCAGCTCGCCGGACTCCATGGGCCGCCAGCCAGGATTGGAATCCATGGGTTCGGTGGCGAAGAGGACAAGCGGGGAACGGGAGAGCTCGCTACTCTTCGAACGGATCCGATGACTTCGGGCGTCGAGCGGGGCAGATGCAGAGGCCTGCCGTTCAAGCACGTACAACTCGTGGGTGGCCGGGTATCTCAGCGCCCACATGTCCGTTGCGGTGGTCAGGATGAAGTTGAGGCTGAAAACGGGGAGCTCCCGAGCGACCCAGTTGATGGCTCTCACTATGCCGGTCCCTACGTCCCCTCCGGCGAGGCGTGTTTCCGCCGTGATGAGTGCGAAAAGGCGCTCGCTGTCCGACTGTCCCAGCACCAGGTCCATCACGCCGAGCTCATTGAGGCGCTGATCAAGTTGGTCCAAACCGTGGAGAACACCGTTGTGCGCGAACAGCCGCCCGTCCTGCTCGAACGGGTGCGTATTGGCCATGGTGAGCGCGCCGGTGCTGGCGTACCGCACATGGGCCAGGAACGTGGTGCTCTTCAGATCCCTCGCTTCGCGGGCGAAAGAGTGATCCTCCCACGCCGCCAAAGGCTGTTTGGCTACATGCGCCCTGCCTGCCGTATCAAACGTACCTATGCCGGCGCCGTCGGGCTCGCGTCGGCTTTGCACGGAGAGGCTGTCCGGCGCATCCAACAACCAGAAGGTGGCACGCACCGGCCGTGGACCGGCGTGGAGCCCGAAGAGCCGACACATATGGAACTTCCCTTCCCGGAGTTAGTGGTGAAAGCCTTCTGACTGCTTGTCCGTGGGCATCGGCGCCGTGAGGCTATCGAGGTAGTCGATTTCCTTCTTGAGGTCAGCCAGGAAGCTGGAGGCGAGGTCCCGGGTGAAACCGTTGCGGACTACGATCCTTTGGACTGTGACCTCACTCAACCCATCGGGCAACGGGTAGGCCGGAACCAGCCAGCCGTTCATTCTGAGCCGTTCCGAGAGGTGGTGAAGGTCCCAATGCTCCGTGTGGCCATCGCTGAGCTGCCATGCGAATACCGGGATATCCGACCCGTCGCTCCAGAGGGTGAACGCGTCCATCGCCCCGATCTCGCTGGAGAGGTAAAGTGCCACATCCCTGGACGTCGCTTGGACAGACCTGTATCCGGCAAAGCCGAGCCGGAGAAACAGGTAATACTGCAGCAACACCTGGGCGCCGGGCCGGGAGAAGTTCAGCGCAAACGTTGGCATGTCCCCGCCGAGGTAGCTGACGTGGAAGATCAAGTCCTCGGGGAGTGCCGCCGCGTCCCGCCACACCACCCAGCCCAAGCCCGGGTACACCAGTCCGTACTTGTGGCCGGAGGTGTTGATGGAAGCGACGCGGGGGAGCCGGAAATCCCACACGGTTCCGGGTTGCAGGAACGGTGCCACCATGGCTCCGGAAGCACCGTCCACGTGGATGGGGATGTCCAGTCCGCGACGTGCCTGAATCTCGTCCAAGGCCTCGGAGATGAGCTCCACCGGCTCGTACTTGCCGGTGTAGGTGACGCCCAGGATGGCGACGACGCCGATGGTGTTCTCGTCCACATACTTGTCCAGGTCATGGCCGTCCAAGGTGGGATGCTCGGCCGAGACCGGGACGAACCGGGGCTCCACGTCCCAGTAATTGCAGAACTTCTCCCAGCACACCTGGACGGCGGAGCTGAGGATGAGGTTGGGCTTCTCCGTGGACTTGCCGGCAGCGCGCCGGTCATGTTGCCAGCGTCGCTTCAAGGCCAGGCCGCCAAGCATGCAGGCCTCGGAGGACCCGATGGTGGAGGTGCCGATGCTCTTCTCGGGATCCGGCGCATTCCACAGGTCCGCGAGCATCCGCCAGCAGCGCGTCTCGATCAGTGCTGTCTGCGGGTATTCGTCCTTGTCGATCATGTTCTTGTCGAACGTCTCGGCATAAAGCCTGGATGCTTCCGTCTCCATCCATGTCCCGACGAACGTGGCCAGGTTCAGCCGCGAATTGCCGTCCAGCATCGCTTCGTCGTGGACAACCTGGTAAGCCGTGGCCGGCAACGATTCGCCGTCCGGCAGGGTGAAGCGGGGGAAAATGTTGGATTCTCCGGGCCTGCTGAACAAGGGATTGAGTTCGACGGCGGTGTCCGGTTCATGCTGTGACGCTCGGTGGGATCTGCTCATGGGGCAACTCCTTGGGATCGTCCGCTCGCGGCGGGGCGCAACCTGTCCTCGGCTCACGCTACCCGGGACGGGCCGCCCACCCAAGCTTCTGAAGCGCTGCAAAGAGCGTACGACGGCGGTAGCTCGCCGTCGTACGCTCTTTTCGCCCTGGTGGCGGTCAAGTTAGCGCTTGTGAAGTTAGAGCCAGTGAAGTCCAGCGCAAGCTGAGGCTAGTCCGG
This sequence comes from Paenarthrobacter sp. GQ52, assembly GCF_059759005.1. Classification (NCBI taxonomy): domain Bacteria; kingdom Bacillati; phylum Actinomycetota; class Actinomycetes; order Micrococcales; family Micrococcaceae; genus Paenarthrobacter; species Paenarthrobacter sp. GQ52. The sequence continues at coordinate 191,508 of NZ_JCAXEJ010000007.1, read as the reverse complement.
AATCTCCCTCCGGAACCCGTACTCATCACAGTGAAATCCTGGGCGTGGCAAGCGCCATTGATTCTTCAATTGGGGCTTGCCAAGCAAACACTAAGCATGCTTATTATTTGGTGTTCCTTAAAGCCGACGGGTTGATTCGAGTCCCTGTCGGCGTCCGGAAACCATGCCTGGTGATGCAGCCCGCTTGGCAATCCACAGTAAGAGAACCGCATTCCAAGGAGACATCATGCTCGCGAGGGAAAACATTGACCGTTTGATGGGCCTCAACGGAAACGTCCGCACCACCGAAGGTGACAAGGTCGGCTCCATTGGCACGTTCTACACCGACGACGACACGGGTGAGCCCACCTGGGTGACCGTCAAAACCGGCCTTTTTGGCAGTTCGGAATCGTTCATTCCCCTGCAGGACGCCACGGTGGAAGGTGACGACGTGGTGGTTCCCTTAAGCAAGGACCACATCAAGGATGCCCCGCGTGTGGCCGAAGACGGGCACCTGGATCCGGGCGAGGAGAGCCGCCTGTACAACCACTATGGACTTGAGGGCAGGGACAGCTTCAGTGGCCATGGTGACTATGCCGGCACCACTACCGGCACGGTCGGGACGGCGGGCACTACCGGCACTAGGGATGCTGTGGACACAGACGCCAATTACACGCGGGATAGAGACACCAACCGCGACGACGACGCCATGACCAGGTCGGAAGAACAGTTGAACGTGGGTACCGAACGGCAAGCCACCGGTAGGGCGTGGCTGCGCAAGTACATCACCACGGAAAACGTCACCACCACGGTGCCGGTAGAGCGCGAAGAAGTCCGTTTGGAGCGCGAGCCCATCACGGACGCCAACGCCGGCGACGCCGTGTCCGGTCCGGATCTGACCGAGAGCGAACACGAGGTCACCCTGCACGAGGAACGGCCCGTGGTGGAGAAAGAAACCGTTCCTGTTGAGCGCGTTCGCCTCGAAAAGGACACTGTGAGGGACGACGTCAAGGTTGACGAGGAAGTCCGCAAGGAGCGGATCGAAACAGAAGGAACCGGCACGGGCGAGACCCGCCGCTAAACATACGTTGTGAGGCCCGCTCTGCGCCCCAAAGAGCCGGGAGAGCGTGCAGAGCGGGCCTCGCAACGGCAGTTTTAGCTATCGCTGACGAACTGGTGATGGGACCATGGGGTATGGGCGAACAAGAGCAGGTGCAGCCCGCCGCGCCAATCGGCGCAGCGTGGGAAGATCGGGGCGACCCCACCACGCAGCAGATGCGGACCGTAGGTCAGCGTCGGCGCGAAGCCGAACGTAAGCTGGACCTCCACTTGGAGGAAGCGAGCCACAAGGGCGAACCATCAGCTACCGAAGGCGAGGATCATTCCGAAGGGTAGAGCCACTGGCGCTGTCCGGATGCTTGGGTTTGTGAAGCGGGGTGTCGCTGCTGTGGGCCTCGCCCTGATGAAGTTGCAGGGCGCTGTGAATCAACGGGAAATGGCTGAAGGCCTGCGGGGTGTTGCCGAGGTGCCGCTGCGTCCGCGGATCCCATTCCTCACTGAGCAGGCCCACATCGTTACGCAAGCTAAGAAGTCGCTCAAATAGCTCGGTAGCCTCGCCGGAACGGCCGATTCCCAGCAGCGCATCCACCAGCCAAAACGAACATGCCAGGAACACGCCTTCATCACCCGGGAGTCCGTCGTGTCCGGACTGGGTGCGATACCGAAGGACCAGCCCGTCGTCGGTGAGTCGCTTCTGGATGGCGTCCACAGTTCCAATAACCCGCGGATGCCGGTGAGGCAGGAAGCCTACACGTGGAATCAGGAGCAGGCTCGCATCCAGTTCCTTGCTGCCGTAGGACTGGACGAAGCTGTTGAGTTCATCGTCGAAGCCCTGGGCCATGACATCTGCATGGATTTCGCTACGGAGCGCAGCCCACCTGTCGGCAGGACCTGGGAAGCCCGATGTTCGGACGGCTTTGACCATTCGGTCAGCAGCCACCCACGCCATCACCTTGGAATGGGTGAAGTGCTGCCGTGGTCCGCGCATTTCCCACAGCCCGTTGTCCGGCTGGTCCCATGCCCCTTCCAGGAACTCCATCAGCGCGACTTGAATGTCCCAGGAGCTATCCACAGTGCCATCCGGGGATGCTGCCCGGGTCAGCGAAAGCCCGTCCAGGACTTCGCCCCACACATCCAATTGAAGCTGCGGGGCAGCGGCATTTCCGGTACGGACGGGCAGTGAACCTTCGTAACCCGACAACCAGGGAATGTCCGCCTCCGGAAGTCTCCGGGTGCCGTCGAGCCCGTACACAATCTGAAGTTCCGACGGGTCGCCGGCTATTGCCCGCAGCAGCCAGTCGCGCCAGGCGGCGGCCTCCTCCGTGTAGCCGGCGGCCAGCAGTGATTGCAGGGTCAAGGTGGCGTCGCGCAACCAGCAATACCGATAATCCCAGTTGCGGGTCCCGCCGATTTGCTCGGGCAGGGAGGTTGTGGCGGCGGCCACAATGCCGCCCGTGGGTGCATACGTGAGTGCCTTGAGGGTGATGAGGGACCGCTCCACCGGTTCTTTGTATTTGCCCGTCATCTCGCTGCGGCCGATCCATTCCAGCCAGAACGACTCCGTCGCCTCCAGTGCATGCTTCGGATTGATTCGACGTGGCTCGCGTTCGTGGCTTGGAGCCCAGCGCAGCACGAAGGGAACGCGTTCGCCCGCGCGGACGGTGAATTCGCTGAAGGTGCGCTTGTCCCGGCCCTCCAGGGGAGCGGGTGTGGTGAGGTAGGCGCTGTCGGGGCCGGCCACCGCGCTGATGCCGTGCTCGCCATGACGGACCCACGGCACCACCCGGCCGTAATCAAAGCGCAGGACCAGTTCCATCTGCATGGTGACCTCGCCCGACACTCCTTCGACGATCCGAACCAGATCCACGGCGTCGTCACGGACGGGCATGAAATCGAGGACCCGCACGGATCCGCCGTCAACTTCCCATTCCGTTTCCAGGATGAGAGTGTCCTCACGGTATTGGCGTCGCGTGCAGTCGCCGCCGTCCGCTGTCCCGGCGGGCGCCAGCAGCCAGCGGCCGGCGTCGGGGGTGTGCAGCAGTGCGGCGAAGCAGGCGGGGGAGTCGAAGCGCGGCAGGCACATCCAGTCGATGGAACCGCTGCGACCCACCAAGGCGGCAGTGTTCAGGTCTCCGATGATCGCATAGTCCTCGATCCTGGCCATGAACTCAGCTCCCTCATTCGGCGTCGTCAGCTATGCCTGACCGTACCCCGTTGGCCTGAGCGCCTTCAATGAGACTCGCGCGTCCAGCCGAAAGGCACTTATTCCCCGCCGGATTTCAGCCGGTTGAGACCTTCAAGGATCAGGTCCAGGCCGAACCCAAACTCGTCGCCAAAGTCGTAGCCGGGTTTGAGGACGTGCTCGACGGCGATCTCCACCATGCGCGGGTACTCACCTGTGGCGAAGCGCTCCATGATGGGGTTGGTGATCTCGGCCGCGGTGTCCCTGCCCTCGAATGGGAGTGCGGCTTCCTGAATGGCGAAGCCGTAGATGTAGCTGTCCAGCAGGGCGTAGGCGTGGGCCGTCAACTGGACGGAGAAGCCTGCCTCCCTCAGTGTTGCCAGCGTTGCTTCATGGTGCCGGAGCGTGGCCGGTCCCGGTGCGGACCGGCTTTCCAGCAGCCCGACTGCCCACGGGTGGCGCCTGAGCGCTGATCGCACTCCGTGAGCCCTCCGCCGCATTTCCGCGCGCCAATCTCCCCCCGGTTCCGGCGGTTGGATTTCGCTGAAGACCATATCCACGATCCCATCAAGGATCTCTTCCTTGTTGGCTACGTAGTAGTAGAGCGACATGGGCTTGGTTCCCATGCTCTGGGCCAGCGTGCGGATGGTCAGCGCCGCCAGCCCGGATTCGTCAGCGATCGCAACTGCGCACTCCAGTACTCGTTCCCTGCTGAGGGGCAGGCGCTGGGATGCTGCGGTGGGCACGTGGACTCCTTGCGTTGAGTGTCAGGCTCTAGCGGTTTAGTACAGTGTACGGTAGCGTGCTTGGTACAGCGTACGAAAAGAAAGGTCCGGCCCATGACCACTGGTCAGCCATCCAAGGAAACACGCAAGGAGCAGGCGTCCCCCGCAACCATGCGGGCCATCGTCCAAGAGGCATACGGCTCCGCCGATGTGCTTCACGAGGCGCAGGTTCCTCGTCCGGCCATCAAGGAAAACGAGGTTCTGGTGAAGGTCCGGGCAGCCGGGCTCGATCGCGGTACGTGGCACGTCACCACAGGTTTGCCGTTTGCGTTGCGCCTGGCTTACGGCTTCCGCGCGCCAAGGAACCCCCTGCCCGGGCTCGACCTCGCGGGCACTGTGGAGGCTGTCGGGGCTAAAGTCACGCGGTTTGCCGTGGGCGATCAGGTTTTCGGGTCAGGGAAAGGATCATTCGCGGAGTACGCCGCTGCCCGCGAGAACCAGCTTGCCCACAAGCCGGCGGGCATCAGCTTCGAGCAAGCAGCCGCGGTTCCCGTGTCCGCGTGCACGGCCTTGATCGCGTTGCGTGCGGGAGGTATCGATCCGGGCAAAGGCCCTGTAGCGAAGGAACTCAAGGTCCTGATTACTGGCGCCTCGGGCGGTGTGGGCAGTTACGCGGTGCAGATCGCCAAGGCGGCCGGTGCGGAGATAACCGCGGTGGCCAGTGCCGCCAAGGCGGACTTGGTTCGGGAACTCGGCGCTGACCATGTCATCGACTACGCCTCGCGGGACTTCGCTGATGGCAGCGAACGCTACGACGTCATTATCGACATAGCCGGCAACCCTTCGGTTTCCCGTCTTCGCCGGGCGCTTACTTCTTCGGGAACAGCAGTGATCACCGGTGGTGAGGAAGGTGGGTCCTGGACGGGCAGCTTGGATCGCCAGTTCCGGGCCGTGGTGCTCTCTCCCTTCATCCGCCAGCGGCTCACCATGATCGTGGGCACGCAAACCGCAGCGGATCTGGAATACCTTGCAGGCATCCTCGAAGCGGGAACCATTACCCCGGCAATAGACCGAAGTTATCCTCTGGCCCAGGTCCCTGATGCCATGCGGTATTTCGACGCCGGTAAAGCCCGCGGGAAGGTTGTCATCACCATTTGAGTTTTAGTGTGTAGCTGAAACGCCCCCTAGCCCCAAGCTCCGGCCTCGTGCTACCACTGACCCTAGGAACAAACCCCTGAGGAGAAACAGTGGCCGAAGACCTGCCTGTCCTTGTTGTTGGCGCCACTGGTTTCTTGGGTGCACAAGTGGTGGACGAACTGCTCAAGCGCGGAAAGAAAGTTCGGGCCCTGGTCCGGCCCAAGTCCAATGCCGCCAAGCTTGAGGCCAAAGGTGTTGAGATCGCCCGCGGAGACATGTTGGACACCGCCTCTTTGATCACCGCAATGACCGGCGTTTCCGCGGCAATATCGACGGCGGCTGGATATACGCGGAATGACAAGAACGCCAAGGCCATCGACACCTTCGGCAACAGCAATCTGGCCGTCGCGGCCAAACACGCCGGAGTGCCGCGTTTTGTGTTGATCAGTATCGTCACCAGCGATCAAACTCCCCAGATTCCCCACTTCTGGAACAAGAAGCTGGCCGAGGACAAATTCGAGGAGCTCGGCGTTCCCTTTGTGGCCCTCCGGCCAGGCGCCTTCTTTGACCAAGCGGTGGGCATGGGTGGTGATCCCTTCGCTAAAGGCCGCTTCGTCTGGCTCGGTTCCAAAGACGCCAGGCTCACGTTCGTCCTGGCGAGCGATGTTGCCGCCTATCTTGCCGAGGCAGTTGACGCGGACATTGTTGAGGGAGAGCGCATCGATATTGGCTGGAGTCGGCCCCTGAGTATCCACGAAGCCGCGGAAATTGCCGGACGCCGGGCCGGCAAACAGATCAAGGTGATGTCCATACCCGCCGGCGCCATCGCGGGACTCGGCAAGGTGACTGCGAAAATCCTTCCGTTGGTGGGCGATATGGCAAGCATGGTGGCGTGGTTCGAGACCGGAAAATACGTTGCGGACGTCACCCGCCAGGAGCAGGTCTTCGGCCCCGCGCCGACCCCCGAGGACGCCATTGCCAGGGTGGCGGCACGCTACGGCCACTGACAATGGCGCCGGGTTGATGCTGGTCGGCGAGGTGGAACGTAAGTATCCTGATGATACGGATTCGGCTGCAGGCCCTGACTGCGTCGAAAAAACATGAGGAGCACGTTATGAGAATTGGTTCTTCCATCGCCCTGATTGCCATCGGAGCTATTCTGGCTTTCGCGCTCGCCCCCGGAATCATCCCCTTCCTCGACCAGGTCCTGGTCGGCTACATTCTGATCGGGGTCGGCATCGTCGGTCTCATCATTTCCATCGCCATGTCCAACCGGACCCGTCGCACAGTTGTTGAGCGCCGCGGCGATCCCCACACCGTCGTTGAGCGCCGCGATGAACCCCACACGATTGTCGAGCGGCGCCCCGAGGTCTAGCAACTCAAGCTGCGGAAGAAGCGCACGACGGCGGATACTCGCCGTCGTGCGCTTTCCTTCGTCAGTGCCTCTGAGGTTAAAGCCCAGCGGCTCAGGCGAGCGAGAGGGTGAACGACAAAACAAATCCTGCTGCCGTGCTCAGCGCAACGGCCGGGCCACCGTGTTCGTAAGCCTCTGGCATAAGAGTGTCCGCTAGCGATGCGATCACGGCGCCCGCTGCAAATGCCAAGGGGAGGGAGATCGTCTCGGGCTGGGCTGAGGAGAGCGGCCCCGCTCCGAGGACGACGGCGGCAACCAGCAACACAGCGCATACGCTCCAGAGCAGCATGATCCGCCCAGCCTTGCGACCCTGGCTGCGCATGGACGAAGCTCCCACCAAAGCCTCGGGCAGGTTGGAAACGAAGATGGCCGCAAGCAGTGCCAGGCCGCCGGATCCCTCTCCCAGCGAGATGCCCAAGGCGACATTCTCCGGCACGCCGTCCAAGGTGACCGCAGCCAAGAGGGCCATGCCGGCGGCGCCTCGTGTTGAGGCGGAGGTGGCGGCTTTATCGGACGCGGCGGCGTCGGTGTCCAGCTTGGGGCTGCCCTGTATTTCGTCCGCGGGTTTGGATTTCGAGGTTCTCCCGGGTTGGGCCCAGCGGTCCAACAGGGCGCTCAACGCCGTAAACACGATGGCCCCGGCAAGGAGCCCCACCGCTGCGCGCACGATTCCGCCTTGTTCGTACGCGTCCTCGAACAGTTCGAAGGCCAAAGCCGTGATGAGTGAGCCGGCCGCGAAGGACAGCAGGATGGCCAGGAGCCGTTTTGGCAGTTCGAAACGCACGCCGATCATTGCGCCTATGACCAGGGCGCTGGAGGCAATCAATCCGAACCATAGTGATGCCATCACAACGCCAGTATAGAAGTAAGTAATCTGATCTTCTCTAGGGTGAGGTGAAAACGTTCGACGGCGGCAGCCCGCCGTCGAACGCTCCTCAGGTTGGGCGTGTGGTCAGGCCCGTCCGTTGCCGCTGCCCTGCCGTGCTGAAGTGGAATCGCCACTCCACTCCGGCGATTGGAAGTGAGCTCCGCCGAACATCGGGAAGCGCAGCAGGCCTTCCTGGTCCCGGAGCTGGGCCCAAGGGCGGTTGATGCCGTGAGTTCCATAGCGGCGGAGCTGGGTGACGCGGTCCAAGTCCAGGACGGCGAACAGGATCTCCTCACCGCCCCGGGCGTGCTGCATGATGGTGCCCTCGGGGTCGACGATGACGCTCTCTCCCACGCCGGAGGGGGATGCTCCGTTGACGTTCACCACGTACACCTGGTTAGCGAAGGCGTTGGCCTGGGACATGACGATTTCCATGGCGCGGTCCCGCGTGGTGGTGAGTGTGGGCTGGATGATGACCTCTGCGCCGAGCCATGCCAATTGGCGGGCGACTTCGGGGAAGCTGCCGTCGAAGCAGATGGCCAGGCCGATGCGTCCACAGCCGGGGATGTCGAAAGTGACGAAGGAATCGCCGGGAGTGGTGGTTTCGAACGGTCGCCACGGGAAGAGCTTCCTGTAGCGCGCCACAATTTCTCCTTGCGGGGAGACAGCAATGGCGGTGTTGTACGTGTTCCCGTTGTCCGTTTCCAGCAGTGAGCCGGGCACGAGCCACACGTTCAGCCTGCGGGCCAGCGCGGAGATGCGGTGGGTGAGTGGGCTCGGGATGGGCGCGGCGGAACGGGTTTCGCCGTCGGGGTCCGGGAGCAGGAACTCGCCCGGCGCGGAAAGCAGCAGTTCCGGAACCACGATGACGTCCACATCCGGGCCCAGCTTCTTGGCTGATTCGGCTTGGGCCTCGAACCGGGCCCACGTGGCCTCGAGATCATTGGGGACGGGGTTGGTCTGAATGGCTGCGATGGACAGGATGCGCATTTATGCCTCGGTTTCGTTGTGATGAGTGTCGTTGCTGAGGATGGACGGAAGTTGGTGGCGGGTGGTGATGTTTCCGCGGGGGATGGATTCGCCTGAGAAGAAACGGCGCAGCCTGGTCCTCAGGATCGCGGTGACCAGCAGGCCCAGGATCAGCGCACCGATGCCTATCCAGCACAGAGCCGATGCCGAGCCACGACAGCCCGACGTACTCGGGGGACAGCATGTCGACGGCGCTGTATGCGAACGCTCCGATCATGAGGAGTGCTCCGAGGCCGGGAAGGATGCCCTTCAGGATCAGGGTCGATGCAGAGGTGCGCATCAGCGGGGCGAAGTACACCACCGAGGCCAAGGCTGTCGCGGCGTAATAGGCCGCTATCATCAGGCCCACCGAAAGGATACCCAGCCCGATGAAGTCCGGGCTGATTGCCGTCAACCCCAACGTTATGGCCATGGTGATGATTGCCCACCAGGCGATGGAGGTGGTGGGCGTTCCCCTCTTGGGATGCATCTTCGTGGTCGGCTTGGGCAGCGCGCCGTACGTGCCCATGCTGAGCCAGGTCCGCGGCGTGCTGACAGCAACAGTCATCAGTGCTGCCAACGCCGAAAGTCCCACTGCCAGGATGATGACCTGGCCAAACACTTCTCCGGTCGCCTGCGGCCCGAGGACTGAAAGGACATCCGAGACGGTTTCAGGGTTGGTGATGCTTGCAGTTCCGGCGTATCCGACGGCGGCCGTAGCGGTCACTACATAGAAGAACAAGAGGATGACCGTGGTGATGACTACCGCCTTACCGGGCGTTCCCTTGCGGTCCGTGGTTTCCTCGTTCACGGCGATCAGTGCATCCCAGCCCCAGTAGATGAACAGGCACAGGATGACGCCGGACACGAGTCCGGACATGTCGCCTGATGCAAAGGGGTTGAACCATTCCAGACCCGGCTTTTCGGCGCCGTCTGTGGCGTTGCCCGTGGCCATGGCAGTGAAGGCGGCGACACAGAATCCCCCCAGTGCCACGAGCTGGAGGCCAATCAGCGCGTACTGTACCCAGGCGGAGAGTTCGATTCCCCTCGCCGCGATCCATGCACTCAAGGCGATCAGCCCGCATGCGATGGCAGCTACGGCGATCGGTTCCGCGGCGATCCAGGCCAGACCAAAAAAGTTGAGCAGATAAGTGGTGGCCACTTGGGCGAGTGCGGCGCTCGCAATGAACGTGGCCACTTGTGGCACCCATCCGCCAAGGAACCAGCCAGCGGTGGGCCCGAAAACGCGGGTGATCCAGACGAACACGCCACCGCAGTCGGGCATTTCCTTGTTGAGGTCCCTGAACGCGAGGGCAGTGAACAGAATGGGGACGAAGCCCAGCAGGAATGCGGCAGGGGTGCTCGCTCCCACGGCAAGGACCACGAAGCCGAGCGTCACGGCCAGGCTATAGGCCGGAGCGACGGCGGCCAGCCCGAGGGCCACGGTCGGTCCGATGCCGATGGAGCCTGCTTTCAGGCCCTTGGACGTCGGCTCGCTTGGTGCCGGGCTCTTTGATGGTGCGTCTTTTGGGGTTGGGCCGCTAGCGAGTGGGGTGGGGGACGGGGGATGTGACACGGAGACTCCTCGTTGAATCAGTAAGTCGTATCTGGAATCAGTAATTTGAATCACATTCAAATTTGAATGCCATTCAATACCGGTCTAGAGTCAATGTCAACAGGAATCTTCAAGCGTCCACGGGGGAGCGGTAGTGGCCAAGGTAGACAAGAAGGACATTCGGCGGCAGGAAATCGTTGCGGCAGCACAGGCCGTGGCAGCCCGCGACGGCGCTGAGGGCGCCACGCTCCGCGCCATTGCCGCCGAGGCAGGCATGGCCGCCAACGCAGTGCTCTACTACTTCGGCAGCCATGCCGACATCATCGCTGCCGCCGTGCAGGCTTCCTCCGGCAGATTTCTGGAGAAGCTCGCCGAAGCCGCTGACCTGAACATGACTCCCACCGCCAGGCTCGCCGCCGTCATCAGCGCCGGCACTACTGCAGGACTGGACGACGACGTCTCCCGGATTCTGTACGAGTACTGGCCCCACATGCTCCGCGACGCCGAGCAACGCCGGATCCAGGAAGACCTCACCAGCGCACAGGAACGCGTCTACCGGGAAATCATCGACGCCGGAACCAGCTCAGGTGAGTTCTCTCCGCTGCTGGATCCAGCCAAAATTGCCCGGACCCTTGTTGCCCAGGAAGACGGCCTTGTCATGGATGTGCTCGCCGGGAGCGCCACCAGCGAGTATGTGCTTGATTTGGTGGGAAACCTTGCAGCCGCCCTTCTTGGGCTCAAGGCAGAGGCCCTGCTTGAGCTCATCGCTGTCCGGGACGTCTCAGCGCCTGCTAGCTAACGGCGTCGGCCGTGACGCGCTCGCCGTTGAAGTACTCCAGTTGCCAGCCGTCAGTGACGTGGTGATGGGCCAGATTGAGCACTGCATTCTGCACGCTGTCCAAAGTGCGCCCGATAGCCCGGCTCAACGTCAGCCGGATCAAAGTGCCGTGCGCCACCACCAGGACGCGCTTGCCGGCAAACTCTCCGGCCAGCTCTTCCAAGGCAGCCATGCCACGGTCAGCCGCTGCCTCGTCGGATTCGCCTCCGCGGAAACCTCCCGGAATGCGGAGTGCCTCCAGTTCGGGGCCGGCCTGCAGCCCTTCGGCGGGTCCGAAGCTGCGTTCCGTCAGCTCAGGAACCAGCCGCGCAACCTTGAGGCCTAGTCCTTCGGCGATGATCTCCGCAGTTTCGGCGGCACGGCCCAGCGGCGAGGACACCACTGCGTCCCACGGCTGGTCCGACAGGAAGGCGACGGCGTCGCGCGCCTGGCCGCGGCCGACGTCGTTCAGCGGGATGTCAGTGGACCCCTGCAACCGGCGCTCCGCGTTCCAATCGGTCTGGCCATGGCGGACGAGGGCGAAAGTTGTGAGGGTCATGCTTTCCATTGTGCCTTGCGGGTGCGCCGGCCCGCAGTTTCCTGCGTCACGTACGACCGTTACGTCACGTAATGAAGCGCCCGACGGCGGTAGGTCGCCGTCGGGCGCTTTGCTTGTGGCTAGTGCTTCTTGGCCTGGTCCATTTCGTACACAGTCCGCCCGCCCACCACCGTCTGCAGGACCTTCGCTTCCAGCAGCGAGGCCGGGCTCCTGGACGCAAGCACATCGGTGTCCAGGACCACGAAGTCCGCGTACAGGCCAGCAGCCAGCCGACCAATTTGGTGCTCCGCCCCGCAGGTCCACGCGGAATCGCGCGTTGCATGTTCGATCGACTCGGCGAGGGGCAGGGCGAAGCCGGGGACATTGGTTCCAGCGGAAGCGTCCAAGGCCGAAGCCCGGGTGGTGGCTACGTACATGTTGGGCAACGGCGCGTGCGGGGACGTGGGGGAGTCCGTGCCAAAGGCCAGCCGCGCTCCCGCCTCAGTAATCCATGGCCACGGGAAGCCGCGCTCCACGCGGTCATCACCCAATTTGGCAGCCCAGTTTTCGCTGATGGCAGGATCGGCGTGGACCGGTTGCATGCTTGCGGTGATGCCCAGTGCAGCGAGGCGATCGACGTCGGCCCTGTCCACCAACTCGAGATGCTCGATGCGGTGGCGGCGTTCGCGGGGCCCGTTCTCTGCCACGGCGTGTTCCACAGCTCCGATGGCGATCCGCACCGATTCGTCGCCGATGGCATGCATGGCAACCTTCAAACCGGCGGCATCGGCAGCGGCAACCACTGGCGCGAGTTCCTCCAGGCTCCAGATCGGTTCCGCGTTCGAACCATCGGCGTACGGCATTCCGAGGGTGGCCGTGCACCCGTCGATGGTGCCATCAATGATGACCTTGATTCCCACCACGCGAAGGAACGGCGATTCATGCTCGACGGCGAGCGCCGCCGCCCGCTGGACCTGGGCGATGTTTTCCTCCGTCGATCCAGCGTTGTTGATGCGCCAGTAGGCGATGAGCCGGCTGGTTAGTGTGCCGTCTTTGTCGGCACGCTTAAAGCCTTCGAGGTCAGTCTCGTTGAACCCCATATCGCACGCGGTGGTCACGCCGGTCTCGCGGTAGGCCTGCTGGACGGCGGCGATGCTGGCCTCGTGCTCCTCCTTGCCTACTTGGGCATCGAGGTAGGGGAGCACCATGTCGTAGAACGCGTTCTCGTCGATGTAGCCGGTGGCGTGGCCGTCTGCGGCGCGCTTGATGGTGCCGCCGTGCGGGTCCTTCGTGTGGTCGTCGATCCCCAGTTCAGCCAGCGCCGCCGAGTTCACCCACACGGAGTGGAAGTCGTAGGCGAAGGCGTAGACCGGCTTGTCCTGGACCACGGCATCGAGCATCGCCGCGTCGGGGACACCGCCCGGAATTGCGCCATGCAGCCAGCCGGTGGCAAGGATTCGCTCAGCATCCGGGCGTTCGGTTGCCCTTGCCCTGATTCGTTGCTGGATCTCCTCCACTGACTTGGCACCCCACAGGCTGACCTGCCCCAAGGCTTCGCCAGTACCGACTACGTGGGCATGGCCGTCGACGAAGCCGGGGACAACCAAGCGACCCTCAAGATCAATCCGCTCGGCGTTCGGTCGAAGGCGTTCCGCGGTGTCGGTGTCCCCGACGTAGAGGATGCGCTCGCCTTGAACGAGCAGCGCTTCAGCCCAGCGGCGGGTATCGGAGGTGAAGATGCGGGCATTGGTGTAGAGCTGGGTGGTCACGCTGCGTTTTCCTTGCTTTCCGGGGCTGTTGCTTCTGCTGGGACTTCTCTTGTTGCTACTGGCTCATCCAGGGAACGGCTGACATCGAGGAGCAGTTGGTTCTGAAGCCCATGCAGGTGCTCGCTGTCCGGTTCCGGCCAGGTGGACATCTTCACGATCACGGTATCGGTGGCGGGGTCGAGCCAGAGGTATTGGCCGTAGATCCCGATCCCGGTGACATTGCCGCGCTCATTACCGGTGCACCACCACTGCCGGGTGTACGAGCCGTGGGGGTGAAGGGCGGTGAAGGAGGAGTCGGCCATGGCTTCGGGGTCTCCGCCCGCGAGGATGCTGCCGACCCACCCCTCGGAGACCACCCGGCCTGACGGACCTACGCCGCCGTCGAGCATTAACCGGCCCACCCTCGCGAGGTCGCGGGCGGTGCAGGAGACCCCGCCGTTCGCGAAGCCGAACCCGGCGGAATCGACGGTGATGGTGGCGTCCCGATCTGCATCGAGCTTGGACCACAGGTACTTGGAGAGTGCGTCCGAATACCGGAGCCCGGTCACGCGCTCGATGATCCATGCCAGCACGTCCGTGTTCGCGGAGCAGTACTGGAACGTGCCCGCAGTGCCGTTGCCCGTGAGGGCGGTGAGGAAGGTGTACGTGTCCTCCGGGTCGCCGGCTTGCCGGGTGCGCCAGCCTGCGGAGCGGTCGTGAGTCTGGACTTCTGAGGCCGGATCCAGGTAATCCTCGCTGTAGTTGAGGTGGAGAGCCATATCGAGGACGTGCTGCACGGTGGGGCCGTCGTAGGCTGATCCTGCGAGTTCGGGAATGTAGTCACACACGCGGGCGGACGTCACGATGTCCCCTGAGTCCACCAAAGCCCCCACCACTAAGCCGCACATGGATTTGGAAACGCTCATGACCAGGTGAAGATCGTCCGGGGCAAAGCCTGGGCGGTAGTACTCTGCGATCACCTCGTTGCGGTGCAGGACCAGGAAGGCGTCGGTGTATGTCTCCTCCAGCCGTTGCATTAAGTGGGGAACGGCCAAGGAGCTCAAGCGCTCAGTAGCCCCAGCCGGGGCGGTCGGGAAACGGCGGGTGACTGACGCCGTCGGCAGCAATTCGCCCAAGTGCGCGAAGGTCCAGCGGTTGTGCGGTCCCTCCTGCCAGGTGTCGAGGGTTGGCTGCTCGGCGGCGCCGGTGTAGCGGGCGGGGTGCGGTCCGGTGGTGGTCATGCGTGGGCTCCTTCGACGGAGGGGATTGCGATAGGGCGGCGTTTCGCGGCCAGGCGCGTCAGGACGATGTACACCCCGGCAGTAACCACCATGGACACCGGAACCGAGAGATCGAGGTAGCCCATGGCCGCTGCAATGGGGCCTGTCCACACGGCGCTGGTGAGGAAGAGGGATGCCACGGCCGCGCCGACGACGATGGCGAGCAACCCGGGGACGTGCCAGCCGCCGGTGTACCAGAAGGGGCTGCCGGGCTTTTCGTCGAAGAGCTCTTGTCCGCTGTAGCGGTTGCGGCGGGCAATGACGTCCGTGGCAAAGACCGTCATGGTGGGTCCGGATATAAGGACCAGCACCTGCAGCATCAGGTTGACGGCGTCCAGGAGGCTGGTGGACATCACCAAATAGATAGTCAGCGCAGTGCCGATCGCTCCAACCACCACTGCCGAGGGAATACGCCGGATGGGAACGCCGATGGACTGGAACGCCATGCTGGCCGTGTATGTGGTCATGCCGTTGAGCGAGATGGTGTTGATGATGACGCCCGCCACGAAGATAGGTCCAAGCCAGGCCGGGAGCAGGGCGAGGAGCGCCGATTCGATGCCCAGATCCATCGCTGCGGCATCAATTCCCGTGGCGAGCAGCGCACCTACTGCTGTGAAGAACATGGAGGGCAGGGCGCCACCAAACGCTGTGGCAGCGATGATGTGCGAACGCTTGGTGGACTTCGGGAGGTAGCGGGCCAGGTCCGGGCTGTTCGAGTAGGACAGGGGAGTGGAGGCGAGGATGGCGAAACCGATGGTCATCGCAGACCACAGTGGCGCACCTTCCAAGGGCGCGGGTGCAGAGTAACCCCACTGCACGTGAGGCAGGATGAACGCCGTAACCAGCAGGAAGATTGCCAACAACACGGAGGCCACCACGGGGTAGCTGCGCAGGATCAGGCTGTGGCCGAACACCGCCACCAGAACGGTGATCGCGGCAACCAGGACGGTGACGAATACCGGAACCAGGACAGGATCCGTGAAACCAAGCTGTGCCAGGAGTTCAGCGCCCATGAACGAGGATGCGAGCCAGTTCAGGGCCAGGAAGACTGCGGAGATAAACCATCCAAAGAAGGCGACCACAACTCTGTTGCCGCGGATTCCGTAGATGGCCCGAGTGATGACGGAGCCTGACGTCCCCGCTGC
The DNA here is from genome assembly GCF_059759005.1 of Paenarthrobacter sp. GQ52. Lineage (NCBI taxonomy): Bacteria > Bacillati > Actinomycetota > Actinomycetes > Micrococcales > Micrococcaceae > Paenarthrobacter > Paenarthrobacter sp. GQ52. The sequence continues at coordinate 176,053 of NZ_JCAXEJ010000007.1, read as the reverse complement.
CGGACCACTGGTGGCGACGATGCCGGTGAGGATCCAAGGGAGGCTTCCGGCGATGATGACAACGAAGGCCTGCCAGAGTTGCATGCCGAGCAGGATGAGTGAGGCGCCAACCGTGAAGTTCAGGATGCTGACGTTTGGGGCCGCCCAGACCGGGAAGAGGTCCCGCGCGCGGCCGTGTCGTTCGGAGGCTTCGATGAGTTCGATGCCGCGGGTTTCTGGGTGGGCAAGCGGTTCGGGGTAGCTGACCGGATCGGTCACATGGGGCTGGGACAACGCTGTTCCTCTCGGGCAAGGTCCGGTTCGCAACGCTGGGAACCGGCCCGTCGACACTATTGGTCGCACGACCAATGAGCTATTGGTCACTAATCCAATAGACTGAGCGGCATGGTGTCAAGCCCCGCATCCCAACGCGTCCGAAAGTTACCCGATGAGCGCCGCGCCGAAATTCTGGTCGAAGCTGCTTCGATTGCCCTGAATGAGGGACTGGAGCGGATCACGCTCCGCGCCGTAGCTGACCGGCTGGGGGTGCGTCCCGGACTGATCAGCCACTACTACCCGGCCGCCGAGGATCTGGTGATCGCCGCCTTTGTGCGCGCCGTTTCGGAGGAGCGGGAAGAACTGTTTCCCGACGACGGGACTCCCCTTGAGCGAATGGCCCACCTCGTCTCGCGCATCGAGGGAAATGGCGCATTTGAGCTCACCAGGTTGTGGCTCAATGCCCGGCATCTATCCCGCTTCAGTCCGGCTTTGTCCGAGGCGTTGCTGGCGCAGGAATACTTGGATAGGACGCGGCTGACCCTCCTTATTGAGGGTGGTGTTAGCTCCGGTGACTTCGCGGTGGCTGATCCGTTCGCAGCCTGCATCCGGATCTGGGTGGCTATCGACGGCGTGGGCTCCTACGTCAACAACGCCGGATCCTTTGATTACGAGGCGTTCACGCGGTTCGTCACCGACGTCGCTGAATGGTCGCTGGGCGTTCAGGCGGGCGAACTTCGCGCGGCTGTGGACCGACTGCAAGCTTGAGCAGACGGTGGTCGGTACCGTTTTGGTACCATGGACCATGGCTATGAATCTCCGCGTTCCAGAGGACCTCGATCGTCGTTTAGAGCAGTTGGCTGCCGAGGAGCACACCTCGAAGTCTGCGCTTCTGCTGCAGGGCGCTGAGCTGGTCCTTCAGCGACACCAGCGCCGCCGCGAAATTAATGAAGGCTTGGACTTTGTGATGTCTCATGACGCCCAATTGCTGACGCGTCTTGAAGACGCATGACCCGCTACCTCGACGTAGAGGACGCATTGCAGGTAGTTGACAGGTACGGGTTCCATATCCGGGACGTCGGATTGCTCGCGTCCGCCTTGGCGCGTCCGGCAACGACGGTCATGGGATTGGATGCCTATCCGGACCTGTCGTCGAAGGCGGCTGCCTTGCTGGATTCGGTGGCACGCTTCCATCCACTCCTGGATGGCAACAAGCGGACAGCGTGGACCCTGATGGTGCTGCAGCTTTGGATTAACGGCTACCGTCATGATTTCACTACTGAGGAGGGGTTTGACCTGGTTGTAGGTGTAGCCGCAGGTGAAATCACCTTGGAGCAGAGCGGAAAGCTGATCTCCAAACGCATGCGTGCTCGCAGTCGCTGAGCCTTCACATTGCCCTTCCCGCGATTTAATCAGTATCCTGATAACTGATCTGGTGAAACCGGATGATGCTGTTTGGGCTCATTGCCTGGGCCGCTCGTGGCTGAAGCAGTCGGTCGCGCGGCCATCGTGAAAGTTTGATTGACGGCATTGCTTGGTGACGCAGGGACAGTGGTTCCGCGGCTCCAGGTATGCCTGAAGGACGTGACATTCGTGGGCAACAATGACGAGGCCGTGGACCCCCAACTCCCCGCCTCCAGCGAAACCGCAGGAACAGGCGATGAAGGAATAGACGCCGCTGAAACACTTGATGGCCGCTACCAGCTGGGCTCTTTGCTGGGCAGGGGTGCCATGTCTGCCGTCTACCAAGCGACGGACATGCTCCTTGGCCGCGAGGTAGCCATCAAGATTTTCCTGCCCGGTTCAGGCGATGAGTCGTTCCGTGCCCGCCAGGAAAATGAAATGCGGCTCCTGGCCGCCTTTGATCACCCAGGGTTGGTGGCCGCCTTTGACGCCGGCGTCGATACGCGCAACGACGAAGAGCGCGCGTATCTGGTCATGGAGCTGGCAGATGGCCGGGATTTGCGCGCCATACTGGCTGACGGACCACTCACTGTTCCCGAGACCGCGCGCATCGGGATCCGGCTCGCCGGGGCCCTGTCCCAGGTTCATGAGCACGGAGTTATCCACCGCGACATCAAGCCGGCCAACATCCTGGTATCCGACGACGACGGCGTGGGACAGTCTGTGAAGTTGGCGGACTTTGGCGTCGCTCTGGTCATGAACGACAACCGCCTCACCGCAACAGGCTTTACCGTGGGGACCGCCCAATACCTCAGCCCGGAACAGGCGCAGGGCATGGCGCTGACTCCCGCGAGCGACATCTACTCGCTGGGCCTGGTACTCCTCGAATGCCTCACCGGAAAGGCTGAATACCCGGGCACGCCTATTGAAACGGCATCAGCCCGCCTCCACCGCGCGCCGCAGGTCCCCTTGGAATTGCCTGGTCCGCTGCGGGAGCTCCTTGAAGCCATGACGGACATGGATCCCGAAAAGCGCCCAACGGCACAACACGTCGAGCAGGCGCTCGGGGATGAAGGGATCCAGTCCGGGCGCAGGACTGCCCTGCTGCCGGCCGTGCCGTCGAGGCCACCACTCCGCACGCCAACCAAGCGGCAGGCTGCCGTCACCAGCCTTAGGGACTTCAATAAGCGGCGACCCAGGACCGTTAGGGGCGTGGCCGCAGCAGCGGTAACCATTCCGCTCGCTTTGCTGATCCTCTCCCAGGGGCTCACGCCCACGGGCAACACAACGGACCCCTCCCACCCCGCGGACATCGGGGTTTCCCAGGCTGAGCCGCAGCCGACGACGCCGGTGGTGCCCGCCCTTCCTGTCGCGCCGGCGACTGCCGAAGCCGTGCCTGCCGAAGCTGTCCCCGCGGATGACCAGCCCGCTGAGGTGATCAATCTTCAGGAGCCAGCACCCGCGCCGGTACAGGCACCGGCGCCAGCACCCGCAGCGGAGCCGGGCACGGATATCGCCAAGGAAAAGAGCGACGGCAAGAGCGATAAAAAGCCTGAGAAAGCCAAAGGAAACGGGGAGGGCAAGTAGCCCTGCCGACGTGAATTAGCGCTCGACGGCGACCTGCCGCCGTCGTGCGTTGAGTTCCGCCAGGTCAGCGTTCTGGGCCGTCAGCGTCCGGCAACGCATCCCGGTGCGGTTCCGCGGCACTTGTATGACGCGCCGGGCATCAGGTCGATGCCCGCGAAAAGCTGCGGGAGCGTGACCAGATAGAAGCCCCTGCCTTTGAGTTGGGCAATGAGCTCCACCTGGCCATCCACGGTGGAAGCGTGGACGTCGTGTTGGAGGATGATGGATCCTGGCTTGACCAGGCTCATGATCCGGGGGAGGAACACGGATTTGTTCTTGGATTGCCAATCCATGGAGTCGACGTCCCAGATAATTTGGGGCAACCCCACAGAAGCGGAAACCGTCTTATTAGTTGCTCCGTACGGTGGCCGCAGGTAAGCGGGCACCACACCTGTTGCCATTTCTATGGCGCCTTGGGCCCGCTGAACTTCGCTCTCGATGCTCGACGGCGACAATTTCGTCAGGTATGGATGGCTCATGGTGTGGTTTGCGATGGTGTGGCCCGCAGCTGCCACGGCTTTCGCCACCGCCGGATTGGCCTTGACGTATCCGCCCTGTTGGAAGAACGTGGCGAACACTCTGTGCTTTTCGAGTATCGCCAGAAGACGGGTGGTTTGCGCGTTGGGCCCGTCATCGTAGGTGAGGGCAGCGCAGGCCACCAGGTCGCAGTTGATCGGAGCCAGCCCATCGGGTGCGGGCTGGGGGGCCTTGAACGGAGCCCCAGTGATGACCGCGGCGCGAAGGACCTGTCCTGCAGGCGAAATCACCTCGCCCGTTGCTGCGGCGTTCAAAGTAACGGTGACGGGGCCGGACAACGCGGCGCCTGCTCCGGGGTCTCGATGGATGGTGACGCTGAGATTCCCGGCAGAGGTAAAGGCGACGGCGGTGAGCAACTCGGCGTCGGAAACGGAGTCTGTTGGCGAAGCCCGGTCCGGACCCGGAGCCTGCGTCGGGGACGACGCACCGATGGCGTCTCCGAGTATTGTCCGTAAGGTGCTGGTCATGGCCGGGTTGATCAAGCTGGCACTGCCGGTAACAACGCCAGTGCTGAGGTCCTCGTAGGTGATCTCCTCGCTGCGGGCGGCGCGGACGCCTCCGTCCATGGTTGTTTGCACGAACCTGGATCCAACAACGCTTGCTGTAGCCAGGACAATTTCATGGGTGACCGAAACGCCGTCGGCCAGCAACGCGGCGGGGGTAGCCGGCAGTGCCGCCGGTTCGTGGCGACCGCCGGCCCGGGCATCGAAGATGCTGAGCAGCCGGGCATCGAGCTGACTGTTGAAGGTCTGGGCACCGCTGATGTATTGCCACGTGGCAACGGTGGGCGCTGTGCCGGCTGTGCGCGTGGTCATGTCCACGATTGACGGTTGGAGGGCGATCCTGGACGGAGGCGTCCCGATGACCGCGGTTGGTGCGTGCGGTGCCGGTTGCGTGGTCATGGGGACGCAGGCCGCCATGAAGAGCACGATGACTATGAGCGGGATCGTGAACGGTGAGCGGACGGGGGCGGGCCGCTGCATGGTTTCCTCTACCGGAAGTACGAGGTGGTCATGCCTCGAATGATGGCAGGCACAACGCCAAAGACCCCGGAGACACCCCGGAGCGGCTAGAGACCGGCTGGAAAACTAACTACAGGCCGGCTGGAAAACTAACCGTAACGGTGGTTCCGCCGTCGGGAGCTTCAGCCAGGGTGAGGTCGCCACCGTGGGCTTTCGCGATGCTGCTGCACGTGGCCAGGCCGAGCCCGGAGCCGGGACCGTCGCCTTGCCGACGCAGGCGCACCAACGGTTCCAAGGCCTTGGCACGGTCCTCGGGTTTGATGCCCTTACCGTTGTCCGCCACGAAGATCGTGGCTCCGTGATAGTTGGAAACCCCGCTGATCTTGACAAGCAGATCACGGTCGGGACTGCGGTAGTTCATGGCGTTGGAGAGCAGGTTTTGCAACAGCGTGCGGAGCTGTCCGCGGTCGGCGTGAAGCGTGAGGTCCTGGACTTCAACCACGCCGTCATTCTCGACTCCCAGGTCACGGGCAACTTCTTCGGTGACCTCGCGCAGGGACACCTGGGCCGGCTGGATCGCGCCGCCCACCCGGGAGTAGCTCAGCACATCCTCGAGCATTCCCAGCATCCGCCGTCCACTGGAGCCAATTCGGTCCAGATAGCGCGCGGCGGTGCTATTCGGTTCTACGTCGGGATCGTCTTCCACCAGTTCCACATAGCCCAGGATGGTGGTGAGGGGAATGCGGAGATCGTGGCTGACGCGGCCGGCGAATGCGGCGAGTTTTGCGTTGCTGTGCCTCAACTCGGCATAGGTGCGGTCAAGCTGTACCGTGCGGTGCTGAAGCTCCAGAAGCTCAACAACCTGCTTGGCCAGGACTTCGAGCATGCTCAGCTGTTCCGGACTCAGCTCGTTGGCTTTATCCGAGAAGACGCACAGCGTTCCCGGGACGAACCCCGATTCTGTCTGCAGCGGGACCGATGCATAAAAACGGACGTTCCCGATTTCACCGGTGACAAAGGGATTGTCTGCGAATCGGGGATCCTGTGACGCATCGGCAACCACGGTCCTTTCACGGGAAAGGAACACCTTGGCGCACATGGAATCCTCGCGGGAACAGACTCCGGGGTCCACGCCCCAAGCCCCGATTTGGTGCTGGTATTCCGCGCTGATGATATTGACCACGCCAAACGGAGCGCCACAAAGCTCCGTTGCCAGCCGCATGAGGTTCTGCAGTGCGCTCATGACGGCGGCATTGGGAAGGAGAGTGGAATCCACTGCCGGGTCCAGGCCATATTCCTGAAATTCCAGATCCCGGCTGATGTCATCGGTGAAGGACAGATGCCCTTGAACTTCCGTCATGTTATTACTCCCCCAAGCGTCTTTAGGATTCCTTGCCGATACTACCGGGACCGTGGCGGCGGTGGTTTACTGGGACGCATGACCGAGCAGGAACCGGCCTCCGCCGCGTCTACTGACAGTATCGATCTCTCCCTACGCACTCCCGCGCAAAGATCCCGGACTTTTACGGGGATCCTGGTGAACACTGCCCTCGCGAACATCACCACAAGCTATCTTTGGTACGCCCTGACGTTCTGGGTGTACTTGGAGACGCGCAATGTCATCGCCACTGGGGTGATCGGCGGTGCGTACATGCTCCTGATCGCCCTCTCCAGCATCAGTTTCGGAACCTTCGTGGACCGTTACCGCAAACTGACGGTGATGCGCTTCGCCGGGGCCTTCACCCTGGTGATGTTCGTCTTGTCCGGAGTCATGTTCCTGCTGACGCCGGAGCAGGCACTGCTCGACCTGACACAGCCTTGGTTCTGGATCTTCACTATGATCATCCTGATCGGCGCGGTGGTGGAGAACATGCGCAACATAGCTCTTTCAACCACAGTCACCATCCTGATCGAACCCGACCGGCGTGCCAACGCCAACGGGCTTGTGGGCATGGTGCAAGGGCTCATGTTCGTGGTCACTTCGGTCCTTTCCGGACTGTCGGTAGGACTGCTGGGCATGGGGTGGACGGTAGTTGTCGCCTTGGTGCTGACCTCGTTGGCTTTCGGGCACTTGCTGATGCTGCGCCTGCCCGAGGAAGTGCGGGCAGCTGCTTCTGACGCGCAAGGCGGATTCGACTTGCGGGGGTCGTGGGCTGCCGTCATGGCAGTATCCGGCCTCTTTGCGCTAATTCTTTTCTCCACCTTCAACAACTTCATTGGCGGTGTCTACATGGCGTTGATGGACCCGTACGGCCTGGAGATGTTCTCCGTGGAGATGTGGGGAGTTGTCTTCGCCATTGGCGCCACGGGGTTCATTGTTGGAGGTGCGCTGATCGGCAAGTTCGGCCTCGGGTCCAATCCCTTGCGGACCATGCTCATTGCCGTGCTGTTGATGGGGTTCATCGGTGCGGTGTTTACGGTCCGCGAGTGGGCTTGGCTTTACATCGTGGGAATATGGCTCTACATGGCGCTGGTCCCTGTGGTTGAAGCCGCTGAACAGACCGTCATCCAAAAGGTGGTGCCACTACCGCGGCAGGGCAGGGTGTTTGGTTTCGCCATGGCGTTCGAGTCCGCGGCGGCGCCCATCACCGCCTTCCTCATCGCACCGATCGCCCAATTCTGGATCATCCCCTACGCCCGATCCGAGGAAGGGGCGGCCAGCCTTGCTCCCCTGCTGGGCGAAGGAATTTCCCGTGGCATCGCCTTGGTGTTCCTGGCCGCCGGCATCATCATGATCGTCGTCGCCTTGATCGCTTTCCTGACTCCCGTCTACCGCCGCGTATCTGCCTCGTATGCGCAGACAGCGGCGGAAGAACGGGAAAGCCAGGAGGCGGAGTCGCCGTCGTCGCATTGATCCAATCCGGTCAGGAAGCTTTTCAGGACGCTGCGTGCAACGCGGCCCCTGCCATGGCAGAACTGCCCAGATCGCTCTTTTCCAGCGACTGCCCGGACTCGACGGCCTTGGCCCATGCTTCGGTGGGAGCAACGGCGGCCCAGTTGGAATTCAACAACGCCATCAACGTGGTGTGAACGGTCTTGGCGTCCACGGTTCCGGCGTTGTTGCTGAGGTTGATGGCTCCCGTGGCATCTGAGAGTACTTCAGTGGCGAAGCCGAGGAATTCTGCTTCAACGGCTGAGGCCAGGATGCAGTTGTTTGTCATGTAACCCACCAAGGTGACGGTGTCGACGTCGTGCTCCCGCAGCCATGCGGCGACATCCGTGCCGGCGTAGACCGAACCGTACTGCTTGACCACCTTTTTCCATGAACCGGTTCGGCGGGCTTCCACCTCGGGGTGCAGCTCGTATTCCGCTGTGCCCGGGGCGAAGACGGGTGCGCCTTCACCTTCGCTGTGCTGGATTGCCGCAATGGGGATGCCGGCTGCAGTTGCGGCCTCGATGGCCTTCACGATCATCGGAAGAGACTCTTGGTGCTGCGGGTACTGAATTTCCAGCGGGCCGCTGAAGTACTGCTGCTGGAAATCGACGAGGACGAGGGCGCGGCGGGGTGTGCTCATGGTGTTCTCCCGTAGTGGTTGCTGGGGCGACATTCGGTTGTCCCTTTCATCATTCGTCCCTTGCCCGCCGGGCACCAGTGGCACGAATGCCCATATACGATTGATTCGGGCCAAAGCGTAAGGGAAGATCAGTATGAAGATCGCGGTGTATGCATTCAACGGCGTCACAATGTTCCATCTGGCCGTGCCGCAAATGGTGTTCGACGAGGTCTCACGCCAGGGCCTGGCCGAGTGGAATACCGTCCTGTTCTCTGACCGCTCGGGCCACATCCAAACGACCGAGGGCTACATGTTGGGGGAGGTCCAAGGCCCCTCGACGGCGGTACACGCCGACGTCGTAGTGGTGCCGTCCTGGTTCGACGACGAACGCGAGCCCGGCGAAGTCCTCAGCAACGTCCTCCGGGAAGCCCATGGCAGGGGCGCAACCATAGTGGGTTTGTGTTTGGGAGCGATCCCCGTTGCCGACGCCGGTCTCCTGAACGGACGATCTGCCGTGACCCACTGGCAAGCCTTTGATTCCCTCGCTGTCCGGCACCCCGATGTCTCCCTCGACCAAACAGTGCTCTACATCGATCACGGCGACGTCCTGACGTCTGCTGGCACAGCGTCCGGACTCGATGCGTGCCTGCACGTTGTGAGAGGCCGTTTGGGAGCGGAAGCAGCCAACCAAGTGGCGCGAAGCCTGGTCATCGCCCCGCACCGTGAAGGTGGGCAGGCCCAGTACATCGAGCATCCCCTTCCGCCGCGAGCTGAGGGGGACCCGATGGCCCGTTTGCTTGAGTGGACGTTGGGTCGGCTGAGAGAGCCGCTCAGCATTGACCGGCTCGCGGCCCAGGCCCACATGAGCCGGCGAACTTTCCTGCGCGCCTTCCGCGCCTCAACCGGGACCACGCCGTCGGCCTGGATACGCACTCGCCGCCTGGATGCGGCCCGCCGCCTGTTGGAAACCACCGATTTGTCTGTTGACCAGGTTGCGGCCGACTGCGGGTTCGGCAGCTCCGTGACCCTCAGGCAGAACTTTGCCAGCGCCTTTGCCACCTCACCCACGGACTACCGGCGCCGGTTTACCGCCTGATCTCTTACACGCCCCGGACCCCCAGCCAAAAATCACTCGTTTCGGGTGAGACGGGGTGAATACTGGGTGGTGCAGGGTGGAGTCAGCCCGTGGTGTGCGGGCAGTCCTGCAATCCTGCAGAGATGGAGACGGTTCCATGGCCGAAGCGGACGACGTCGACTACACCCTTCAGCTCGAGGCGGACAATGTCCTGTTACTGGCTTGGGACCCGGGTGTCAGAATTGAAGCCGGCAACGCCCGGGCTGCCGTGGACGCTGTCAACGAGTTCGCTGCCGGTAGTCGCTATCCCTTGCTGGTCAGGATGGCCAACGCGAGCCACTTGAGTCGCGCCGCACGTGACGTTTTCATCGAGCCCTGTGCGGCCTCCAGAATCGCGTTGCTGGGTGAAAATCCTGTTGACCGCATACTCGTCGACTACCAACTGGCCGCCCAGCCCGCGCCCTGCCCCACGAGGTTCTTTACCTCCGAAGCCGAGGCAATGACTTGGCTCTTGGAACCGGAGCAGCAGGCTATCGATCCGCATCAGGGCCGTGCAGTTGAGTGAGAACACCGTGACGCTCTATACCTCTAACAGGAGGTGTGGAATCATCGGCGAATGGACCAATATCTGTGGGTGTTGAAACAAGATCAACTTGATTTGATTCGCGAATTGGAGCCAGCAAGACTTGAGCTCCTCGACGAGGAAGGCCTGCTCCAACTCCATAAACGGGTGCGGAAGGCCCGGAACAAATACACCACCAACTATCGACGCAAAGCGGCAGACGAAGTGCTGGAAGCCGGTGGTCGCGGAGCCGCCGCCAACAAGTCGGACAAAGCGCGTGCCCGGGCCCTGGTGTTCGAGGAAGCACTCTCCATAGTGAGCACAGAACTCGCCAGGGTGGCTCACGAGGCGGCAGAAGAACTCAAGGATGAGAGACTGGAACGCGCCGGCGCCGACAAGTCCACCGGGCCGGAGAGCTCCGGAACCGGCACCAAATCCACTACCACTTCGGGCCGGACCCGGTCTCACCAGAAGACCACCGGCGGAGTAAAGCGGGACGCTTCCAGCCGTTCGCAAGGTGCCCAGCGCCAAGCCAAAAAGGACGCCCGCTAGATCCTTTGCCCCGCCGAGGTGGCACTTAGTGACAATCGCGACGCGGAACATTGTCATTAAATGCCACCTCGGCGGGCGGACTCGACGCGCCGGGAGGAATCTTGAGGGAATCTTGAGATGACCCGGCGTCCTTCTTGAGGACCCCGTCCGATGGTTGAAACATCAGCCAATCAGCTGACGGGAACTTCCAGGAAGGACCACCGAAATGACTGACCAGATCTCCGCCAAGTCCGTGACTGCCGGCGCCGCCCACACCAAGTCCGAAGCCCTCACAGGTGCCCCGGACGCCGCGGGCCACGCTGGGGAAACCGTTGGCCAGACCCGTGCAGTGGTGACCGTCCGTGAGCAGTTCAACCCCCTTGGCGCGGGGCTCAGGAGCATCTGGCCGCAGTCGGTCGTCGGCTTCTAGGGCGCCAAGCTTTCACTAGGGCAGGCACCTCGTTATTCGGGCGAGTACCTGCCCGACGCCGTTTAAGGGACGATGGAGTCCAGCGCGAAAATAAGGAGGCTTGCCATCAAGGAAGAGATGAGAAAGGCCGCTGATGTGGCCGAGGAAGCCGCGAATTCGCAGGCTTTCGCAGCTGTTGCCCGGGCCGGTTATGCCGTGAGCGGGCTCCTGCACCTGCTCATTGGCGTCATAGCGATCCAACTCGCGGTGGGCCGCGGCGGCGAGGCTGATGTCAGCGGCGCTGTGACCGAGTTGGCCAACAAACCAGCCGGGCCCCTCCTGCTCTGGGCCTGCTTTGGAGCCTGTGCGGCGTTGGCTTTATGGCAACTGGGAAATGCCATCCTCGGCTACCGAATCGCCTCTGACAACAAACTGACCAAGCGGTTATCGGCTTTAGGCCAGGCCTTGGTGTTCGCTGCGTTGGCGGCCACCATCATTTCTTTCGTAGTGGGGCAGGGCCAGAACAGTCGGGAGTCCAGCAGCGACTTCACCGTCACTCTTATGAAGGCGCCGTTCGGGGTCTTCTTGCTGATCGCCATCGGCGCCGGCGTCGCGATTACCGGCGTCGTCTTCGCTGTGAGGGGTTTTCGTCGAAAGTTCACCAAGGACCTATCCCTTTCACCCAACCCGGGCGTGCACAAGTTCCAACTCTGGGTTGGCATAGTGGGTTACATCGCCAAGGGGATCGCCCTCTTCCTGGTGGGGCTGTTGGTGGTCATCGCCGCGGTTCGCGCGCAGCCCGAGCAATCAACGGGCCTTGATGGAAGTTTGAAAGCCTTGAAGGAGCAGCCCTATGGCCCGTACTTGTTGGCCGCCGTCGCACTGGGGCTCATCGCCTACGGGTTGTTCCTTATGGTCAAAGCGAGGACCCTCCGGACCTAGTCCTGACTGCGTTTAGGAGCTCGGGTGTACGGGTACAGGGCAAAAGTACCGTGGAGTGAATAAAGCACCGTGCCGTGCAATCTGAAAAGGGGCAGAACCATGACTCAAGGTGATCCGAACCAGACTGACAAGCCGCAAACCGACGGGAACCGTCTCACCTCCCCACCGTCAGACCCCCGCCGCGGGTACCACTCGGGCGAATTCCCCCAGCAGGAGCAGGAACAGCCGGGCCTCACCAAACCACTGGATCCGCAACCGGACCATGGCGAGAAGAGTTATGTGGGGCACGGACGCCTGCAGGGTAAGACCGCGTTGATCACCGGCGGTGACTCCGGCATCGGCGCTGCGGTAGCCATTGCCTACGCGCGCGAGGGCGCCAACGTGGCCATTAGTTATCTTCCGGAGGAAGAGGAAGATGCGCAGTCGACGGCGGATTGGATCCGTGAGTGCGGAGCGCAAGCCCTGCTGTTGCCCGGTGATGCGCGGGATGAAGGCTTCGCGGCGGAGATTGTGCAACGTACAGTGCAGGAGCTTGGTGGGCTCAACGTGGTGGTTTTGAACGCGGCTTACCAGAAGAACCGCGAAGGCCTGGAAACCATACCCACGGAGGAGTTCGACCGTGTCTTCAAAACCAATCTGTACTCGCTGATCTGGACGGCGCAGGCAGCCATTCCGCATCTCCGGCCGGGCGCCTCGATCATTGTCACGGCATCCATCCAGGCGTTTAATCCGTCCGCCCAGTTGATCGACTATGCCATGACCAAAGCGGCCCAGGTGGCCTTCACCAAGGCCATGGCCGAGGAACTCGGGCCCAAGGGGATCCGCGTCAATGCAGTGGCGCCTGGCCCTATCTGGACTCCACTGATCCCAGCCACCGAATGGCCGGACAAGCTCCCCACCTTTGGGCAGGACACACCCCTGGGTCGTGCCGGCCAGCCTGCCGAGCTGGCGCCAGCCTACGTGTTGCTGGCGTCCGATGAAGGTTCCTATATTTCGGGAGCAGTCCTTCCCGTCACGGGCGGGAAGGGACTCTGATCTCTGCCCGGGCGGATTGTTGAGGTTTAGGTTTAGGGAGTACAACGATGATCGCTGTGTTGGTGATCGACATGCAGAACGCCTACTTCGAGGACCCTGCTCTCAAGAGGCGCCAGGAAGAAATTGTTGCTGCCTGCAATTCGTTGACCAGCGCAGCGCTCCAAGCCGGGTCCAAAGTGCTCCTGGTAGGAACAGTGCATGAACGGGACAAATCCACATGGAGCCTGAACATGCTCGACGATGATCAGGGATTTATCTTCAGGGGCAGTGAGCAGGCCGAGTTCGTTCCCGGACTGCTCACTGCCGATCATCCCCGGCTGGTCAAGACCCGGGACAGCGCCTTTTTCGGTACAGATCTTGCCATGCGCCTGAGGAACTGGGGCGTCGACACCGTCATTCTTGCCGGCATTTCAGCCCATAACTGCATCGCCCAAACGGCCGCTGACGCCTTTGCCCACAACATCAAGGTGATTTATGCGGCCGAGGCCATTGGGACAGAGAACGCGGAAGCCGCAGAGTCCGTACTGCGGGTCCTCACCCGTGAATACCGGCAGAACGTGTTGCCCTTGGATGAAATTCGGCAGCTTCTGGGATCAGCTCCCTCAGCGTAGTTCTTCCCTTTCAATGGGGATCCACAGTTGCCCGCGGCCATGCGTGCCGCCGGGTTCCACCTGGACGCTGAGCATTTCCGGACCCGGTGCCCACCTGTAGGGGTTGGCAGGAAACCATTCCGTGGCGGCATCAGCCCACATACCCTGCAGGACTTCCGGGAACTTTCCCTCGGCTTCAAAGACCACCCACAGGCCGGCCGGGACCTCCATGGACTCGAAACCTTCCGGGACCGGTTTCGTAGAGGCTACTGCGTGCCAGTAGTCCAGTTCGCTTCCCTCGATGCGCTGCTCTTCGATGTTGTCAGTGACTGATAGCGGGCCTGCGGGATCCATGTCCGCAATCTTCAACAATTGCTTGGTGACAGCGGGGTCCAGTCCTCGCTGGAAGTCGATGATGGCTTGATTGGGTCCCTCGTGGACCAAAGGGACACGGGCTTTCAGGCCTATGAGGCGGAAAGCAGGTTGATCTTCTATGCGGTGCTTCATGTCGGCGTTTCCTTCAACTCGGAGGTGGAACCTCAATTGAGGTTGGGAATGGAGAACCGCGCCCGGCAGTCGTGCCTCAGAGGGGCTCAACCCGTGCAGGGCTTTGAACGCACGGGTGAATGCCTCTGCCGATCCGTACCCATAGCGGACGGCAACGTTCAGCACAGTCCCGCCCTCGAGGATTTCCGCAGTGGCTGCCGTCAGGCGCCGCCTGCGGATGTACTCAGATATGGGCAGGCCAGCCAGGGAGGAAAACATCCGGCGGAAGTGGTACTCGGAGGTCAGGGCAGCACGAGCCAAAACACCTACCTCGATATCCGAGGTGAGGTCTTGCTCGATGAGCTCTATGGCCCGATTCCAACCCTGCATCATGCCTCCGTCTTGCACCCGGTGCTCCATCCTTTTCATCGACGCTACGCGGACTTCCGAGTCGATGCCCCAACAATCCATGCCCGAAAATATCAGGCCACACAATGTATGAACCCGCACAACGCAAGAACCCGGAGACTGCATCTGCAGTTCTCCGGGTTCTTGGCTGTATTCAGTTGTTACGGTCGACTGGAGCCTGAAGCTTCTTCGTCCGGTTCGGAGGAGAAGGGTCGGTCCTCAGGGATGTCTTCCGTGTTCTTTTCATCCAGTTCGGCGTCAGCCGAAGGTACCGTCTTCTCGGCGTAGTCACCTTCGGTATAGTCGCCTCCGGCATCTTCCTTCAGTGTCTCCGGGGACACACCTGTGTCTCCGTAGTCGCCTTCGGAATACTGGCCTTCGAGTTCGTCGCCGTTGGCGTCGCGGTTCTGGTTGTTAGCCATGGTGGGTCCTGCGGTTGGTGACCAGGCCGTAGATCAGCAGCACAATGATGGAGCCGCCGATAGCCAGGAGCCATGTGGTGAGGGAGAAGAATTCCTGCAGGCCCGTGTTAAAGATGAGCCCGCCGATCCAGCCACCCAGGAGTGCGCCGACGACGCCCAACAGGAGGGTGACCAGCCAGCCGCCACCCTGGCGGCCGGGAAGAATAAGCTTTGCGATAGCGCCGGCCAAAAGACCGAGCAGAAGAAAACCAAAGAAACCCATTTTTGCTCCTACTTTCTTGTTGATGGAAATTCCATGAACGTGATGAAGCGAGTATGTTCATCGGGTGCCTGTTCCAAGGTGTAGGCACCGTAATGGGGCCCCTGGAGGCCCTATGGAATGTGGGGATTGGAACTATTTATGCAACCCCGATGAATTTATGAAATGCAGCCAATAAAGCACTCCTGCCGATTGGGTCGGACTCGGTACTACATCAGCAACGCTAGCGGCTCCCGGGGCAAGTAGCAAGTAACCTGACTATTAGTCAGCCCTTGCTTGCGGGCCCCGAATGCTGCGGATTCGCGGTCTAGTGGCCCTTGAGGGAGTCTTTGGCTCCTTGAGCTGCGTCCTTGACTTTCTCGCCGGACTGCTTGAGGTTTGCCTCAGATTGTTCGCCGACGCCCTCGGCCTGCAGGTTCCTGTCGCCGGTGGTTTCGCCGGTCTTTTCCTTGACCTTGCCGCCTGCTTCTTCGGCGGCATTATTAATCTTGTCACCCAGTCCCATGGTTTCACTCCTCGGGTTTCATGCGGCTACTTCCTGCGGTTATCCGCTGGTTGGCATAACAGTTTAGTCGAATGTTTTATTTCGGCAAATCACTATTAACCGGCCTGCAATCAATGGGCAGGTGACACGGCATGCCCGGCAGGGATAGTGTCAAGGAATAACACCTCGGAAGGAGTGATTGCTGTGAAAGGCAAAGCATTGTTCGCCGTCGGCGTGGCTGTCGGCTACGTATGGGGATCGAAGTCCTGGCCGGAGGTGTACCGGCGGGTCCGCGGAGGCACCGAGAAGCTTTGGAAGAACCCTGAGGTTCAAGAGAACGTGCACCAGGCCACGGAAGCAGTCCAGGAATCCGTGCCGGACGTTCTGGACAATCTGTATGAGGCCGGCAAGAAGTTGCTGGAAAAGGCAGAAGCGATGTTCCCTGGCATCACTTCCCCCAAGGCGGGTCAGCATACTGACTCCTCTTCCAGCAGCAAGCCCACCGTCACCACCGTCCCTACTATCAAGTCGGACGTGGTGTCCGACCCTGCCTTGGATGACGCCACGGGAAGTGACTGGACAGGCGAGGGCGGCGCTGCGCCGGAAGGTCCGGCGACCAACACGCCGCCCAAGGCCTGAACTCTCCTCACTGAGGGCAGCCGCGTCGGGTAAGTGCCGCCGTCGGAGGTCTATTTGGCGCGTTCGACCGCCGTCAGGATCGCCTCACCCAGCTCTTTGGGTTTGGTGAACTGAGGCCAATGTCCGGTGGGGAGGTCGAGGTACTCGACGTCCCGGATCCTGGCCAGTTCTGCCGTGAACGGGTGCCCGGCATCCATCCACTCCTTGAGAAGCGACGACGGGAACTGGCAGGCGATGATCGTGGCCGGTACGTCGTAGCGCCGGATGTCGCTCAGGTGTTGCTGGTCGAAGGCAACGCCCTTGGGCTCCGGGATGGCCCGTACCCGGAACGCGTCCTTGAGGTCGTCAGTCAGGTCTACGAGGTCTTCTTCCTCGAACAACTCCCATGGCGGCAGCGGGACGTCGTCGCCGTCGTCGGGCAGTTCGTCATTGATGACCCCGCCCTCACCGAGTGGTCCGCTGTCAACGTAAATGGCGCGGGCCACTCGGTCCGGGCGGGCATCTGCTACGCCATGGATGATGGCGCCGCCACCTGAATGGCCCACCAGGATGACCTTGCCGTCGAGGGAGTCTACTTTCGCCACCACGGCGTCGATGTGGGTGCGAAGGCCGATGCCCGCGCGTGATGCGTCCACCGACTCCAGCCCCGGCAGCGTCAGCGGATGAACCGTGTGGCCGGCTGCTTCCAGCGGTGGCGTCACCTCCTCCCACGACGACGCGTCCAACCAGAAACCGGGTACAAGGATGATGTCCATGCCGGTGCCCTACGGGAGCCCACCGACAGTTTGTAAGGGCAGCTAGCTCCTCACCGCCAGCGTCTCCACTGCCTTCGCCAGGATCTTGGCGCGCGACTCCGTGGAGCGAGCTTTTAACACCTGCAAAATGATGAGGTAGCGCTCTGTCTTGCCCAGATTTTCAAAGGTTTCCTTGGCGGCCCGGTTTCCGGCGAGTGCGGCCTGCAGGTCCTCCGGAACCTCTGCGTTGGCTTGCGAAACGTAGGCGGCTTCCCAGCGGCCATCAGCTTTGGCTGCATCTATTTCGGCGTACCCGGCAGGTTGCATGCGTCGTGCCCGTATCAGTGCTTCCACTTTGCCCACGTTCACTTGGGACCACGAGCTTCGGGCCCGACGTCGGGAGTACCTTTGCAGGAATGTCTTGTCGTCGTGGCCCTTGCGTTGGCCGTCGATCCAGCCGAAACAGAGGGCGCCGTCCAAGGCTTCCTGTATCTCAATGAGTCCGGCGCCCGAGTTCTTTTTCCCGATGACAAGCCAGGCTTCGGCCTTGGTGTTGTGGTTCGCGGAGAGCCAGTCTTCCCACTCCGCGCCGCTGGCAAATCTCAGCAGCTCCGGCTCACTCTTCTGCTCCATGCTGCTACCTCCCCACTGCTCCTGGTTCAAGTACCAGCATCCCCCAAGTAGGTAGCAGCAGAGGCCGTGTTGGACGCTCAAAACGCCTCAGCTGCTACTTAGTTGGGTTTTGGGGAGGGGGTTGACGCAGATCACGTTTCCGGTCCATAGTTATCGTATACGATTTCGTACTTGATGCAGCTTGAGGAAGAGGAGGCGCCGTGACACTGGAGTTCCGGACTCAGGAAGTCAGCCAGGAGATGCTGGCCCGGACGCGCAAAGTCATTGCGGTCCACATCAACTACCCCAGCCGCGCGGCCCAGCGCGGGCGTACTCCCGAGCAGCCGTCCTACTTCCTGAAGCCTTCCTCGTCGCTGGCAATCGGCTCCACGGATGCTCCCGGAACGGTTGAGCGCCCGGCCGGCTGCGAACTCCTCGGCTACGAGGGCGAGATCGCGTTGGTGATCGGCAAGACCGCCCGCCGTGTCGGGTTGGAGGATGCCTGGAGCCACGTCGAGTGGGTTACCGCGTCCAACGACCTCGGTGTCTACGATCTCCGTTACGCAGACAAGGGATCCAATGTCCGGTCCAAGGGCGGCGACGGCTTCACTCCCGTTGGCCCGGCACTCATTCCTGCCGACGCCGTCGACCCCACCGATTTGCGGATCCGCACCTGGCATAACGGTGACCTGGTCCAGGACGATACCACCGGGGACCTGCTCTTCCCGTTCGCACAACTCGTCGCGGACCTCTCCCAGCTGCTCACGCTCGAAGAGGGCGACATCATCCTCACCGGCACCCCGGCCGGCGCCTCGGTAGCCAAGCCGGGCGACGTCGTCGAGATTGAGGTCACCGGAGGTGATTTCAGCAGCGGCCGCCTGGCCACCAAAGTAACGGAAGGCACGACGCCGTTCGCGGACTTTGGTGCCCGTCCCAAGACCGATGACACCCAGCGGGAAGAGGCGTATGGATCGCGGGAGGCGGCTGGTCTGGAGGCTGCAGGACCGGAGGCTGCTTCCGTCCTGACGCCGGAGCTGAAGGCGAAGCTGGAGTCTGTCGCCACCGCCACATTGTCGTCCCAGCTCCGTAAGCGCGGGCTGAACAATGTGAGCATTGACGGCTTGCAGGCCACCCGCCCGGACCGTAAGGTGGTGGGCCTGGCCCGGACCCTGCGCTACGTACCCAACCGCGAGGATCTCTTCAAGACCCATGGCGGCGGTTTCAATGCCCAGAAGCGCGCCATCGACGCCGTGAACGACGGCGAAATCCTGGTCATGGAAGCCCGCGGCGAGAAAGGCACCGGCACCGTGGGGGACATCCTGGCACTGCGTGCCCAGGTCCGCGGAGCTGCTGCCATCATCACTGACGGCGGTGTCCGCGACTACTCCGCGGTGGCTGACCTGGAGATGCCCACCTACTTCGCCAACCCCCACCCGGCAGTGCTGGGACGCCGCCACATTCCGTGGGACACCGACATCACCATCGCATGCGGCGGCGCGACCGTTCAGCCGGGCGACATCATCGTGGCCGACTCGGACGGCATCCTGGTGATCCCGCCGGCCATTGCCGAGGAACTGGTGGACGACTGCATCCAGCAGGAAAAGGAAGAGACGTTCATCTTCCAGATGGTCCAGGAAGGCAACAGCGTTGATGGGCTGTACCCGATGAACAAGGAATGGCAGGCACGCTACACGGAATGGTCGGCCAGCCAAAGCCCGGAAGGAGCCTCAGGTGACTGAAACCGCCGTCGGAAGTCCTGCCCTGAAAGCTAATCCCGAAAGCAAGTCCCAACAGGCGTATGCCGCCGTGAAGGCGCGCATCGTGGAAGGCGCGTACACCCCGGGGTACCGGCTGGTGCTCGCGAAGATCGCCGAGGACCTGGGCTTCAGTGTGGTGCCGGTCCGGGAGGCGATCCGCCGGCTTGAGGCCGAAGGGCTGGTCAAGTTCGAGCGGAACGTGGGCGCCACGGTGGCCGGAATCGATCCCACCGAATACCTGTACACGATGCAGACGCTGAGCATCGTGGAGGGCGCGGCCACCGCGTTGTCGGCACCGCTGATCGATTCGGTAGCCGTCGCCCGTGCTCGTGCGGTGAACGAGGAAATGCGGGAGTGCCTGGAGCACTTCGATCCCGTCCGCTTCACCGCGCTGAACCAGGACTTCCACAGCGTCCTTTTTGAGCACTGCCCCAATCCGCACATTCTTGACCTGGTGCATCGGGGATGGAACCGGCTGGCCTCGCTTCGTTCGTCGACTTTCCGGTTCGTTCCCGGCCGCGCGCAGGAGTCGGTGCGCGAACACGAGGCCTTGCTGCAGCTTATTGAGGGCGCTGCAGACGCCGACACCATCGAAAAAGCAGCCCGCCAGCACCGCGCAGCCACCCTGGACGCCTACCTGGCCCAAGCCAAACAGTAACCACCAGCCACTGATCACTAGTTAGGACTTCAACGATGACGACCTCCGTAGAGACCGCCAAGCACTACATTCCCGAGAACCTTCCGTCCCATATCCAGCACTTCATCAACGGCGAGTTCGTTGATTCGGTATCCGGCAAGACCTTCGACGTCCTGGACCCGGTATCGAACGGCAACTACGCCACCGCTGCTGCCGGCCAGAAAGAAGATATCGACCTCGCCGTCGCCGCGGCCCGCGAAGCATTCGTCAATGGTCCGTGGCCGAAGATGAAGCCGCGTGAGCGTGCCCGGGTGCTGAACAAGATCGCCGACGCCGTGGAAGCCCAGGAGGCCCGCCTCGCCGAACTCGAAACCTTCGATACCGGCCTGCCGATCACCCAGGCCAAGGGCCAGGCGCTGCGCGCTGCCGAGAACTTCCGCTTCTTCGCGGACCTGATCGTGGCCCAGTTCGACGACGCCATGAAGGTCCCGGGCTCGCAGATCAACTACGTGAACCGCAAGCCCATCGGCGTCGCTGGCCTGATCACGCCGTGGAACACCCCGTTCATGCTGGAGTCTTGGAAGCTCGCCCCGGCTTTGGCCACCGGTAACACCGTGGTCCTCAAGCCGGCCGAGTTCACGCCACTTTCAGCCTCGCTCTGGGCTCAGATCTTCGAGGACGCCGGCCTCCCTGACGGTGTGTTCAACCTGGTCAACGGCCTGGGTGAAGAAGCCGGCGATGCCCTGGTGAAGCACCCGGACGTGCCGCTGATCTCCTTCACCGGTGAGACCACCACGGGCCAAACGATCTTCCGCAACGCAGCCGCCAACCTCAAGGGCCTGTCCATGGAGCTCGGCGGCAAGTCACCGTGCGTCGTGTTCGCTGACGCCGACCTGGACGCCGCCATCGACTCGGCACTGTTCGGTGTGTTCTCCCTCAACGGCGAACGCTGCACCGCCGGCTCCCGCATCCTGGTTGAGCGCGCCATTTACGACGAATTCTGCGAAAAGTACGCCGCCCGGGCCAAGAACATCGTGGTGGGCGATCCCCACGATCCCAAGACCCAGGTAGGTGCCCTGGTTCATCCCGAGCACTACCGGAAGGTGGCCTCTTACGTGGAGATCGGCAAGTCGGAGGGTCGGCTCCTGGCCGGCGGAGGCCGACCCGCCCACCTGCCTGAAGGCAACTACATCGCACCCACGGTGTTTGCCGACGTCGCGCCTGACGCGCGGATCTTCCAAGAGGAGATCTTCGGTCCCGTCGTGGCCATCACGCCCTTCGAGAACGACGACGAAGCCCTCGCCTTGGCCAACAACACCAAGTACGGCCTGGCGGCCTACATCTGGACCCAGAACCTCACCCGGGCCCACAACTTCTCCCAGAACGTGGAGGCCGGCATGGTGTGGCTCAACAGCCACAACGTCCGCGATCTGCGTACTCCGTTCGGGGGCGTCAAGGCCTCCGGTCTTGGTCATGAGGGCGGCTACCGTTCCATCGACTTCTACACCGATCAGCAAGCCGTGCACATCACGCTCGGCTCCGTCCACACGCCCAAGTTCGGCGCCTAGTACCCGACTAGGTCGCAATAGTGCGCGTTTTGAGTCTCCAAAACGGCATCTACTGCTACTCAGTTGGGTTCCCACACCACCCTTTCAACGAAGAGAGACCATCATGAGCACCCCCTTCAGCGGCCCCATCCCCACTCCCGCAGTCCCGGCTCCGGACATCGTCCGCTGCGCCTACCTGGAACTCGTGGTCACGGATCTGGCCAAATCCCGCGCGTTCTACGTGGACCTTCTGGGCCTGCACGTCACCGAGGAAGATGAGAACACCATCTACCTGCGCTCCTTCGAGGAGTTCATCCACCACAACCTGGTCCTCCGCAAAGGCCCGGTCGCAGCAGCCGCAGCGTTCGCGTACCGTGTGAAGTCCCCGGCCGAGGTGGACGCCGCCGAGGCGTACTACCGCGAGTTGGGCTGCCGGGTTGAGCGCCGCAAGGAAGGCTTCACCAAAGGTGTGGGCGACTCCGTCCGCGTGGAGGACCCGCTGGGCTTCCCGTACGAGTTCTTCTACGACGTTGAGCACGTCGAACGCCTCACCCAGCGCTACGACCTCTACTCCGCCGGAGAACTCGTCCGCCTGGACCACTTCAACCAGGTGACCCCTGACGTCCCGCGTGGCCGCAAGTACCTGGAGGACCTCGGCTTCCGCGTCTCGGAAGACATCAAGGATTCCGACGGCGTCACGTACGCCGCGTGGATGCACCGCAAGCAGACTGTGCACGACACCGCGCTGACCGGTGGCAACGGACCCCGCCTGCACCACATCGCGTTCTCCACGCACGAGAAGCACAACATCATCCAGATCTGCGACAAGATGGGCGCCCTGCGCATCTCCGACCGCATCGAACGCGGCCCCGGACGCCACGGTGTGTCCAACGCTTTCTATCTCTACATCCTTGACCCGGACGGCCACCGCGTAGAGATCTACACCCAGGACTACTACACGGGTGATCCGGACAACCCCACCGTCACCTGGGACGTCCACGACAACCAGCGCCGCGACTGGTGGGGCAACCCGGTGGTCCCGTCCTGGTACACCGAAGCCTCCCTGGTCCTTGACCTCGACGGCAACCCGCAACCCGTGATCGAGCGTACCGACGCCTCGGAAATGGCTGTCACCGTGGGCGCCGACGGATTCTCCTACACTCGTCCGGATGGCGCATCCGGCGAGGCTGCCGAGGGTTTCAAACTGGGAGCGCAGGTCTAAAGCCATGCTGGACGCGAAAACGATCGAAGCCATTGCCGACGAACTGCTCGAGGCCGGACGCAACCGCAAGCCGGTACCGCGCCTCACCGCCCGCTACCCGGACATGACGGTGGAGGATTCCTACGCCGTGCAGCAGTTGTGGATGCGGCGGAACGAGGAAGCGGGGCGCACGTTGGTGGGGCGTAAGATCGGCCTCACGTCCAAGGCCATGCAGGCCGCCACGGGCATCACGGAGCCGGACTACGGCGCCATTTTTGATGACATGGTCCTGGAGACCGGATGCTCCGTGGAATGGGATAAGTACACCCATCCCCGGGTTGAGGTGGAGCTGGCATTCGTGCTCAAGTCAGGCCTCAAAGGACCGGGCTGCACCATTTTCGATGTCCTCAACGCCACCGACTACGTGGTTCCGGCCCTCGAAATCCTGGACTCCAGGATCGAGATGGAGGGCCGGACCATCGTGGACACCATCTCGGACAACGCCGCGATGGGCGCCATGGTGGTGGGTGGCCGCCCGGTGCGACCCGACGCCGTCGACCTCCGCTGGGTCTCCGCCATCCTGTACAAAAACCAGACAGTGGAAGAGACCGGAGTGGCTGCCGGAGTGCTCGATCATCCGGCCAACGGAGTGCATTGGCTGGCCAACAAGATCGCTGCACACGGGGACTCAATGAAAGCCGGAGATATCATCCTCGCGGGCTCGTTTACACGCCCCTTATGGGTGTACAAAGGTGATACCGTACACGCAGACTACGGACCGTTGGGAGTTGTGACATGTCACTTCAGCTGAGCCCCACCTTCTATTCGGCCCTTGGTGACGCGGGGCGTCCGCTGGCGGGCATGTGGGTGTGTTCCGGAAGTCCGCTGGTTGCAGAGATCTGTGCCGGCTCGGGTTTGGACTGGCTGCTGATTGACGCAGAGCATAGCCCGAACGGCCTCGAATCCATCGTGGCACAGCTTCATGCCGTGAGCGGCTACCCTCTGCAGGTCATGGTCCGGCCTCCCGTGAATGACACGGTGGTAATCAAGCAGTATTTGGACCTCGGCGTGCAGAACCTGCTGATCCCCATGGTGAACTCAGCCTTTGAGGCAGCCACCGCCGTTGCCGCTGTTCGTTATCCGCCGCTTGGCGTCCGTGGTGTTGGCTCGGCACTTGCCCGAGCCTCGCGTTGGAACCGCGTCCCGGACTACTTGGCCAACGCCTCCGACTCGATCAGCCTCACCGTTCAGATCGAGTCCGAGGCCGCGGCATCCGCCGTTGAGGAGATCCTTGCCGTCGATGGCGTTGACGGCATCTTCCTTGGTCCCTCGGACCTCGCCGCTTCAATGGGCCTGCTGGGACAGCAGGAGAATCCCCTGGTGAGGGCCGTCGTCGAGCATTGCCTTGCAGCCGCGAAAGCAGCCGGAAAACCGGCTGGCGTAAACGCCTTCAATGAGGCAACTGCCCGCGCATACCTCGACGCTGGTGCCTCCTTTGTACTGGTCGGCGCCGATGTCGCTGTGCTTGCCCGCGCTTCCGAGGGCTTCGCATCAACGTTCATTCCGGTGCCTGAAACGGCTGAGCGCGAAAGCTACTGAGCCAGTTGCGCGGGCTAGTTGGCCGATGACTTCTTGCGGGCCATGTACCACTCCGTGAATTCGCGGGCGCGACCGTCCTCGGCGAAACGGATAACCCAGAGGTTGTCATAGGTGGGCTCGCCATTCAGGTACGTGGTGAGGCCCTGGACGAACACGGTGTCACCATCCTGTCCGAGCAGCGTCCATTCGAAGGTCCAGTCCTCGGGCTTGTCGCCGGCGTCTGCCCAGGCTTTGACGATCTCGTCGTGGCCGCCCCATTGTTTTTCGGTGTTCGGCCGATCGGAATAGACGGCATCTTCGGTAAACAGGGCACGGATATCGTCGGGGTCATTCGAGGTCCACGCGCGTACGTACTGATCCATCCAAGAGTTCACGTCGTTGGTCATTTATCCGTTCTACCCTCCGATGGCCTGGGGTTCAACGGTGGCTTGCGCTGTTTGCCCAACGTTCCTGCTTGGTTGGCGGGCTGGTTACACGCCGCCAACCTGCGGGAACGCACGACGCCGGGTGGTTTAGTCCTCGTCCAGGGTTTCCGTGAGGTGGTGCGTGGGAATGCGGTCGCGATCGTACGTAATCTCCGTGTAGCCGTGCGGCTGGGGGCGGCCATCGGCGCCGAGATTCACGAAGACAATTTCCTCGATGGTGAGGATCGCCTCCCGGGTGATCATATTGCGGACCTCGGCCCGCATGGTCAGGGACGTGCGTCCGAAGCGTTTCGCCGTCAGGCCCATCTCCACCAAGTCGCCCTGGACCGCGGAGCTCACAAAGTTGATCTCGGAAATGTACTTGGTGACGGCGCGGCCGTTGCCCAGTTGGAGGATGGCGTAGATCGCAGCCTCTTCATCGATCCACTTAAGCAGGCTGCCACCAAAGAGTGTGCCGTTGGCGTTAAGGTCCTCGGGCCGCACCCATTTGCGGGTGCGAAAGGTGATGTCTGCTTTTTCCATAATCCGAGATTATCGAACCGGCGCAACCTTCGCTTGATATTGCGCCCGTGACCTAGGCCATTGCAGTGTGCGACGCGCTGTGTGAGTCGATCCGCTTGGAATAGCAATACGACTCGCTAACGCCAACGTAGGGACCAAAATTTGGCACGGCGGCAAACCCCGCACTTTCGTAGAAACTCCGCCCATCCGACTGGGCCGATCCTGCCTCAGCCGCGATCACACTGAACCCGTGGGAATGAGCCTGCGCTTCGAGCGCTGCGAGGATCGAGCTCGCCACTCCCGAGCCCCGGGCATAGGGGACAACGTAAAGCCGCTTGATCTCGGCGGTCTTCTCGTCCAGCATTCTCAGGCCGCCGCAGCCGAGAGGTTGGCCGGAGCACTTCTCGTAGGCCACAACGAATACTGCGGTGTCGGCCTCCGACGGCGGGGGCCCGGGCTCGTGATCAGTGGTTCCGAACCTGGCATCGAGTTCTGCCTGCTGTGCGGCGCGGAGGTCTGCGCCCACGGGGTTCGCCCAAGTTACCTGCCGGATGTTGAGCCGTGGGTTGGTCTGCATCTTGCCTCATTTCGCCGGGTTTCGGGGAGGTGTCTATGCGTCTTAAGCCTAGGGAACTGTGGTTACCGCGGTGTTTCCTGCGCGTAAGCGTCGGGAGAAATGCAGGCAGTTCCCCCCCTTTGTGAGGCCCGCTCGGCGCCCTCCGGAGTGGGTTTTGCGTGCAAAGCAGGCCCCGCAACGTACCGGAGCCCTGCAACATCCCTGAATCACGCAACGTCGCTGAATGGGCCAAGCCGGATCAGGGCTGAAGTGCCTCGCCCGTGGGATCCTCGGCCGTTTGGTCTGCCAGCGCCATGCCTCCAACCGGGATCTGGTCCCAATGCAGTACGCGCCATCCGCCTTCGGGATCGCCCTCCAGGGCCACAATCCCGGTGTTGGGGAGTTGATGGGTTTCTGCGAACACCGTATCTATGTCCGTTGCCCTGCGTCCTGCCCAGCAGCGGATTGCGGCACCGTGGCTGACGATGGCCGCTGTGGAGTGTCCAGCTTGGGCAACTTTCCGTACTGAAGCATCAAACCTGGCGAAGAAGTCGTGGCCGCTGAATGCTCCGGGCATGCGCACATCCAAGTCGCCGTCTGTCCAAGCGAAGACTGTGCTCATGTAGCGGAGGTGGGATTCGTGGTCGGTTTTCTTCTCCAGAGCCCCTGCCTCAATTTCATGGACGCCGTCCAGAATTGTCGGCTCCAATCCGGTGGCCTTCGCCAAAGGCGCGACGGTCCGGCGGGTGCGCAGCAACGTCGAGGTGTACAGGGCTTCGATGGCTTCGTCAGCCAAGGCCTCAGGCAGTGCGGCCGCTTGTCGTTCGCCGAGCTCTGTGAGCCCTGGCCCCGGGAATGCTGTGTCCAACTGGCCTGCGACGTTGCCGGGTGTCTGTCCGTGCCTGATCAACAGGAGCTTCATGCGTGCTCCGCTCCTTACGTTGGTAACTGTTCCGCGATTTGTGGTGAGGAAACACAATTCTGTTCATCAGCTTAAACGCCGACGGCGGACCGAGGCACTCAGCCCCGGCCCGCCGTCGTCGAGCATTCTGTCCTACCTGCAGGTGATCCTTACTGAAGGTGGTCCACCAGTTTGTCCGCGATGCCCGTGTACTTGCCCGGCGTAAGGGCGAGCAGGCGTGCCTCGGCGTCGGGGGAGAGGCCAAGACCCTGGACGAATTCCTGCATCCGGGCGCCGTCCACGCGCTGGCCGCGGGTCAGGTCCTTGAGTCGTTCGTACGGGTTTTCCATACCTTCGACGCCGGCGATGGCTTCGGCGCGCATGACCATCTGGATTGCTTCGCCCAGTACTTCCCAGTTGGTGTTGAGGTCACCGGCGAGGACTTCCTCTGCGACGTCCAGGGCCTTCAGGCCCTTGGCTACGTTGGAGATCGCGAGCAGCGAGTGGCCGAAGGCAACGCCGATGTTCCGCTGCGAGGAGGAGTCCGTGAGGTCGCGCTGCCAACGCGAGGTGACCAGTGTGGCGCCCAAGGTGTCCAGGAGCCCGTTGGAAATTTCCAGGTTGGCTTCGGCGTTCTCGAAGCGGATCGGGTTGACCTTGTGCGGCATCGTGGAGGAACCCGTGGCCCCGGCGACCGGGATCTGGCGGAAGTAACCGATTGAGATGTAGCTCCAGATGTCCGTGCAGACGTTGTGCAGGATGCGGTTGAAGCGTGCGATGTCGGCGTAAAGCTCTGCCTGCCAGTCGTGGCTTTCGATCTGCGTGGTGAGCGGGTTCCAAGTGAGGCCCAGGCCTTCCACGAATGTCTTGGCGACAGCTTCCCAGTCAGCACCAGGGACGGAAGCGACGTGCGCGGCGTAGGTGCCGGTGGCGCCGTTGATCTTACCGAGGTATTCCGTCTTTGCAATGCGCGCCAGTTGGCGGTTCAAGCGGTGCGCTATGACAGCAAGTTCCTTGCCAAGCGTGGTGGGCGTTGCAGGCTGGCCGTGGGTGCGGGACAGCATGGGCACCGAGCGGTTTGCTTCGGCCATGGCTTCGATCTGCTTCACGAGGGCGGTGGCGTTGGGCAGCCATACGTTCTCCACGGCACCCTTGATACCCACAGCGTAGGAGAGGTTGTTGATGTCCTCGGAGGTGCACCCGAAATGCACCATGGCGGTGAGGTTCTCGATGCCAATGGCCGGCAGTCGGCGGCCGATGTAGTACTCAACAGCCTTGACGTCGTGGACGGTGACGGCTTCGATCTCGGCGAGTTCGTTGACAGAGGCGGCATCGAATTCATTAACGATGGCACGCAACTGGGCCACTTGCTCGTCGGACAGCGGCCCCGCGCCGGGCAGTACGGACTGGCTGGTCAGGTGGATGAGCCATTCAACTTCGACGTGAACGCGATCGCGGTTAAGCGCAGCCTCGGACAAGTAGTCAACGAGGGGCGCGACGGCGGCGCGGTAGCGGCCATCAAGGGCGCCAAGGGCGAGAGGTTCGGAAGCGAGGGACACTCGGGTGGATTCAGCCATGTCGACTATTCTTTCATGCTCCGTGCAGGGGTCGGGAGTCGATGACAAGCCTATGTGGACGGCTGATCGGGTTATCCACATAGCCGACGGCGGCACTTCCGTTGGGTTCGGCCGCTGCGTAGCGTCGACCCTACCGATCAGCAGAACAATCAACGGAGTACACAGACGATGAGCGTCGGCTTGATGCCTGCACCCAACCCGCCTACTTTTGATCCCTTGGAATGTGCTTCCCGAAGCCACGAAGTCCAAAGGCTCGCTTGGCGGATGCAAGCGTGCGTAGACCAAGTGGACCAGGTTCTCACGTCCCTGCGGAGAGCGCAGGTGGATGACTGGCTTTCTCCCGCGGGACGGGCCTACCGGACCACCCTTGCCCTGCATGCTTCAGCGCTGATGCGTGCGCGTGAGTCGGTGGAAGCTTCCGTTGCCATGGTGCTCCGACACTCTCAAAACGTCTCCGTCTCAGGCGAACGGGGTCCGTAATGGCAGATGCAGCTCCCGTCGGGGCCGGCACAGCACCACAGCCCTCTCGCCCAGCCAGTGACG
The DNA here is from genome assembly GCF_059759005.1 of Paenarthrobacter sp. GQ52. Classification (NCBI taxonomy): domain Bacteria; kingdom Bacillati; phylum Actinomycetota; class Actinomycetes; order Micrococcales; family Micrococcaceae; genus Paenarthrobacter; species Paenarthrobacter sp. GQ52. The sequence goes on along the minus strand of NZ_JCAXEJ010000007.1, from coordinate 147,343 downwards.
GAATCCTCGCTATCAGGGGAGGGGTGGGCGGAATGTCCTTTCAGCTCGAGGAGCTCCTGAGGGGTGCGGGCAAGCTTGACGAACTGGTCCAGCAGCTCCTGGACATCGAAGAAGAAGCGCGTCAGGTTCAAGACTGCCTGGAACCCTTTCTCTACGATTCCTATGACACTGGCTGTAACGCCCTCAACGCTGTGGCCGAGAGCCGGAAGGAAGTGGGAAAGGTTCGCCAGGAATTGGTGGAGATCAGTGGAAGTGTGCGGGCCAGCCACAGGGACTATGTGGAAGCGGAGGCCAAGAACGCCAGGCCGCGACTCCCGGCCTTTGACGAGATGAAATTGGCCTGGCCGCCGACGCGGGACACGAGTAATTACCTGGCAGGTGCAGTTTTTCCTTATTGGACGAGTTCAGGGGGCGTCGCTCGCGGCGTCCTTGAATCGCCTCTCCGTCCGGACCTGCGGCCAAGACCCGTGAGTGTTGAAAGAGTGGACGAATCGGTGGCGGACGTGGATCCGTCCATGGCGGAAAGCCTCCGTCGTCTCGAGAGGCTCCACGCCCGCAACAGCGGAGAAATTGAAGTGATCCGCTTTGACAACAACGGCTCTGCTTCATGGATGGTGCTGATCCCTGGAACCCAGCCTGATTCACCCCCTACCAATCCATTCGACATTCAAGGAATAGGTGAAGCACTGGGCTACGACTCCGAAGAAGTTGTCCCGGCTGTTGGCGCGGCACTGCGTGAAGCCGGGGCTGAAGCGGGCGATCAAGTGGTGGCAGTGGGACACAGTCAGGGAGGTGTTCACGCCATGAACCTCAGCCGGGACAAGGCGTTTCTCAGCGAATTCGATCTCAAGTATGTGCTGACGGCCGGGGCACCTGTCGGCGGCATCACCGCTGAGCCCGGCATCAGTTCACTCCATTTGGAGCAGGTCCAAGACTGGGTTCCAGGAGCAGACGGCCGGGTCAACGCCGATACTAAGGACAGGGTGACGGTCACGCTGACCAATGAAGTCAAGACACCCGAAGGGGAAAATCCCGGCATCGGTCCTGGACACGATCAGGAAAACTACGCTGCCGGAGCGGAACTCGTTGAGGCAAGCCGTGACGAGTCACTAGCGGCATCTACTGCCGCGTTTGCTGGTGTTGTCGGGGCTGGCGGGGCTGGCGGGGTGGCCAAGGTGACGCGGTTCAAGCTGGAAAGAGCGCCGATCCCGGCTCTCCGTCCCGGAACGCCAGCCACTTCCGGATACGAGGGCTGGAGCCGGAACAAGGTAAAGCCCTGAAGAAGGAGGTGACGAGTACGAGGAGATGCTAGCGCTTCCTGGCCCCTGGAATTAGGCCCGCCACCATGGAGATGATGCTGATGATGATCGAGGCCAGGATTGCCGTCCAGAAAAAGGAATCGATAGTGAGGTGCACGGGCGTGAAGGTGCTCAGCCATGCCGTCAGGTACAGCATCGCTGCGTTGATCACGATGGTGAACAAGCCAAGCGTCAGGATGGTCACAGGGAGGGACAACAGCCTGACCAGCGGACGGACAAAGGCGTTCACCACTCCAAAGATCAGGCCGATGAACAGATACGCCAGAATGATGCCGGCGGTGTCTGCCCCCTGCGTAAGCCCGGCGTTGGCTGCGGCCGACTCTGTGGCACTTGTGGAGATATCCATGCCTTGCAGGAGCCAGGTTGCAACCCACAGGGCAAGCCCGTTGATCAGGACACGAATGATGAAGGAACCCATGGGCCCATGCTTTCACACACGCCTGTTAAAGAGCTCGGCGGAAGCCGTAGATGGGCAAGTAGGCTTGAAGCCATGACTACTACTGACAACGTACCGGAGGGCGTACTCCCTCGTCCGGTCGTAGACAGGCTCCCCAAGTATGCGGCTGGAAAACCCCCTGCTGCGATTGAGGGCCTCACCAGCTACAAATTGTCGTCCAACGAAAACCCTCTGCCTCCGATTCCTGCAGTGTTGCAGGCAATTGCGGACCAGACCGACATCAATCGATACCCGGACCCCCTGGCCACGAAGCTACGGAACGCTTTGGCCGGCTTCCTGGATGTTCCCGCTGACGATGTCGTCACCGGCGCCGGGAGCCTTGGGGCGCTGAACCAGATTTTGGCCACGTTTGCCGGCCAGAATGAGGACGGCAAGCAGGACGAAGTGATCTACGCCTGGCGGTCCTTTGAGGCCTACCCCATCTGCGTGGGCCTCGCAGGGGCAGCCAGTGTGCAAATCCCCCTGTTGTCGGACGGGCGCCACGACCTCGAGACCATGGCTGCCGCAGTCACCGTACGCACCAAAGTGATTCTCCTGTGCACGCCCAATAATCCCACCGGACCGATCCTCACGGCTGAGGAAACGGAGCAGTTCATCCAAGCCGTGCCGCCCAATGTTGTGGTGGTCATCGATGAGGCCTACCAGGAATTTGTACGGGACGCGGAGGCCGTGGACGGCATTAAGCTCTACCGCAAATACCCCAATGTGGTTGTGTTGAGGACCTTCTCCAAGGCGCACGGCCTGGCTGGCCTGCGTGTTGGCTACAGTGTCTCCGGCCCTTTGCTTACCCAGCACCTCCGGGTCACGGCCACTCCTTTTGCCGTTTCCCAAATTGCAGAACGTGCCGCCGTTACTTCACTCGAGAATTTCGATCAGGTTGTGGAAAGGGTACAAAGCCTGGTGGACGAACGGGATCGCGTGACGGCTGGCCTGAGGGAACTGGGCTGGTTCGTTCCCGAGGCTCAAGGCAACTTCGTCTGGTTGAATCTCGGGGAGCATAGCGGGGAGTTTGCTGCCTTGGCGGCAGGACAGGCCTTGTCTGTTCGTGCCTTTGGAAATGAAGGTGTTCGGGTCAGCATCGGCGAGGTGGAAGCCAACACCCGGTTCTTGGATCTCTGTGCAGGTTATACAAAGGCTCCGCAAGGTTCCTAGCGGTTAACAAATGCGCCATCGCTACTTACTGCCGATAAAGTAAGGGACGAAAGCCAAAATATATGCCTGTTCCGGAATGCATTCCGGAACAGGCATATATCCCAGCGACAGACATTGCCCGGCGCCTCGCCACGGCAAGCAAGGAGACGGAATGGGCTCGACACAACTGCCCCACGGGACGGAAGAAAGTCTCGCGGCAACCACCGCGGCAGCAGCCGCACCAGGCGAACCAGTGGAAATGGTGCAGTTGCTCGGGCCCGACGGCAAACTGGGCTCCGATCCCGTCTTCTCGGACTACGCCAAGCGGATCGATCCGGAGAAGCTCCGTGTTTTCTACACGGATATGGCGAGGATCCGTCGCTTTGACCAGGAGGCCACCGCGCTGCAGCGCCAAGGCGAGCTTGCCTTGTGGGTGCCGCTGACTGGCCAGGAGGCCGCGCAGATTGGTTCGGGCCACGCAAGCCAGGCCCAGGACTACATCTTCCCCACCTACCGTGAACACGGCGTCGCGCTGGTCCGCAATGTAGACCTCGCCGAGCTGCTCAAGCAATTCCGCGGTGTGTCCAACGGTGGCTGGGATCCGCGGGAGAACAACTTCCACCTCTATACATTGGTGCTCGCAGCCCAGACGCTTCACGCTGTTGGCTACGCCATGGGCATCCAAAGGGACCAGAAGCTCGCCTCGGCCTCAGACTCCACAGACCCCAAGGCTGCAGTCATCGCTTACTTCGGTGACGGCGCCAGCTCCGAAGGCGACGTCCACGAGTCGATGGTCTTTGCGGCGTCGTACAACGCCCCGGTTGTTTTCTTCTGCCAGAACAACCACTGGGCCATTTCCGTGCCTACTGAAGTCCAGACGAAGGTTCCGCTGGCGAACCGCGCCAAGGGCTATGGCTTTCCGGGCATCCGGGTGGACGGCAACGACGTCATCGCCGTCCATGCCGTTACTGAGTGGGCACTCGAACATGCCCGGGAGGGCCGCGGCCCTGTGCTCATCGAGGCGTACACGTACCGGGTGGGCGCACACACCACTGCGGACGACCCCACCAAGTACCGGGAATCCGCCGAAGAAGCTGCCTGGCGGGAGAAAGATCCACTGGACCGCCTGGAGAAGTACCTGCGCGCGGAGGGTTTGGCGGATGAAGCGTTCTTCGACCAGGTCAAGGCCGACGGCGATGAGCTCGCCAAGTACGTCCGCAGCACAACACATGGCCTTGAGGTCCCGGATATCCGTGAAGCCTTCGCCAGTGTCTACGCCGAACAACACCCGCTGATCGCGGAGGAACTGGCCTGGTTCGAGGAATACTCTGCCGGCTTCGAGAGCGACCAGGAGGCAGCTAACTGATGGCAACAATGACCATTGCGAAGGCCATCAACGAGGGTCTGCGGGCATCGCTGACGAACAACCCCAAGTCCTTGCTGATGGGTGAGGACATCGGACATCTGGGCGGTGTTTACCGTGTCACGGATGGCCTGATTAAGGAGTTCGGCGACGAACGCGTCGTGGACACCCCCTTGGCTGAATCCGGCATCATCGGAACCGCCATAGGCCTGGCGCTTCGCGGATACTCACCAGTGTGCGAAATCCAGTTCGACGGCTTTGTTTACCCTGCCTTCAACCAGATCACCACCCAGCTGGCCAAGATCCACTCCCGCAGCCTCGGCAAGCTGACCGTTCCGGTGGTCATCCGCATCCCGTACGGCGGCGGCATTGGCTCCATCGAGCATCACTCAGAGTCGCCCGAAGCGCTGTTCGCCCATACCGCGGGTTTGCGCATCATTTCCCCTTCCAACGCCCATGACGCCTATTGGATGATCCAAAAGGCCATCGAATGCCAGGACCCCGTCATATTCTTCGAACCCAAGCGCCGTTACTGGCTCAAGGGTGAGGTCGACGTCGAGAATGCAGGTCTTTCCGAGGACCCCTTCAAAGCTCACGTTGTCCGTGAAGGAACGGACGCGACCATCGTGGCCTATGGCCCGCTGGTGCCGGTTGCGCTGGCGGCCGCCAACGCCGCCACTGAGGACGGACGGAGCATTGAAGTCATTGACCTCCGTTCCATTTCGCCTTTGGACTTTGACACCGTGGAAGCATCGGTCAAGAAGACGGGCCGCCTGATCGTAGCCCACGAAGCCCCTACTTTTGGTGGTATCGGCGGCGAGATCGCCGCGCGCATCAGCGAGCGGGCATTCCTGCACTTGGAGGCGCCCGTCATTCGAGTTGGCGGGTTCCATATGCCCTACCCGGTGGCCAAGGTGGAAGAGGACTACTTGCCGGACATCGACAAGATCCTTGAGGCGCTCGACCGCTCCTTGTCCTACTAAACGTCCTACCAACCGCCCTGATCCAGCCCGGCTTCGCTGCCGGGTGACCGGAAATCGAGGACCACTGTGACTGTAAAGAAATTCAACCTGCCGGACGTTGGCGAAGGCCTGACCGAGGCCGAGGTAGTGGCTTGGAAGGTCAAGCCAGGTGACGTCGTCGCCATTAACGACGTCTTATGCGAGATCGAGACCGCCAAGTCCCTCGTCGAACTCCCTTCTCCTTTTGCGGGTACTGTCACGGAGCTGCTGGTTGAGGAAGGCATCACGGTTGAAGTCGGCACGGCGATCATCGCTGTTTCGGAAGGCCAGGAGGGTGAAGCTGCGCTGGTGACGCCTGCTGCGCCCAAGGCACCCGCCGTCGAGATGCCCCTGTATGGCAAGCTACCCGCCGACGATGACACCGACGACAACCGTCCGGCTGGCGGTCCGCTGGTCGGTTCAGGACCCAAGGCCGACGCCGTGAAGCGTCGGGCGCGCAAACGTCCGGCCGGGGCAGTGGTTGAGGCAGCCACGGTCGCCGAGAGTGCCGAAGGTACTGTGCAGGACCACCAAGCAGCGGTGGAAGCCAAAGCAGCCGAATCGCCGGTTTCACACCGCACGACGGCGGGCCCCGCCGTCGTCGCACCCCTCACCTTTGCGACTGCCACCCCAGCGCAGTCCGTCGCGCCTCAACCCCAGGCGCCGCAAGCGGCGGCCTCCCGCGGTGCGGCGATCAGCGGAACCATCAGTGGCTTGGTCAACAAGGTCCTGGCAAAGCCTCCGGTCCGCAAGTTTGCCCGGGACCTCGGCATCGATCTCGCTGACGTCGTGGCTACCGGTGAGCGCGGTGAAGTGACACGCGAGGACCTGGTGAGCTACCAAGCCCAGCGCGACGCCGAGCATGACCAAGCAGATAGTTTCTGGGGTGCCTCGAAGAAACCGCAGGATCAGCGCGTGGAACGGATGCCCGTCAAGGGCGTTCGCAAGGCGACCGCTAAGGCCATGGTTGATTCAGCTTTCTCGGCTCCCCACGTCAGCATTTTCGTGGACGTGGATGCCAGCCGCACCATGGAGTTCGTGAAGCGGCTGAAGGTCTCCCGAGACTTTGAAGGCATCAAGGTGTCCCCGCTGCTCATCCTTGCCAAGGCAGTGATCTGGGCTGCTGCCCGGAACCCCAGCGTCAACGCAACGTGGGTGGAGAACGCTGACGGTAAGGGTGGCGCGGAGATCCTGGTGAAGCACTACATGAACCTTGGCATCGCCGCCGCAACCCCGCGCGGACTCATGGTGCCCAACATCAAGGACGCCCAGGACCTTTCCCTCAAGGAACTGGCCCTTGCGCTTAATGAGTTGGCAACCAAAGCCCGGGCAGGGAAGACGCAGCCGGCTGAGATGCAGGGTGGAAGCCTGACCATCACCAACATCGGCGCGCTTGGCATTGATACCGGAACCCCTATCATCAACCCGGGTGAAGTAGCCATCATTGCCTTCGGAACCATCAAGCAGAAGCCGTGGGTGCTGGACGGCGAAGTCATCCCGCGCTGGATTACGACACTCGGTGGTTCTTTCGACCACCGCGTGGTTGACGGGGATTTGTCCGCACGCTTCATGGCGGACGTCGCATCAATTCTCGAAGAACCGGCGCTGCTGCTTGACTGACGAGCAAGCCGACCCACGCGCTGGCCGTAACACGGAGACCATAACTGAGGAGCCGGGCCATGTGCCCCCTCAGTTGTTGACGCGGCCATGGCGCACGGTTGCCCGGGTGCTGACGGAAGTATTCCAGCCACCGGTTGTTGTTCTTGCCCTCCTGCTGATCAGCCCTGCCATTGAACCAGGGTTCCCGGGAACCATGTGGTTTGGGCTGCTCGCGGCGATGTTCGCCTGCGTCCTGCCGCTGGCCTACGTGCTGGTGATGGTGAAGCTGGGCAGGATCACGGATCACCATGTCAGCGATCGGCGCCAGCGGCCCGTTTTGCTTCTGATGACGTTGGCGTCAGTGCTGGTTGGCCTGCTCGTCCTGCATCTGCTCAGTGGTCCGGTGAGTGTCACGGTGATGGTCATTGCGCTCATCGGAGGCATTGGAGTTCTGGCCGTAGTCAGTGCCTTCTGGAAAATGAGCGGGCATGCATCGGCTCTTGCCGCGGCCGTCGTCATCTACGTGATGATGTTCGGGCCGGAGTGGCTTCCCCTGCTGCTCCTCGTGCCGGCGGTTGGCTGGTCACGATTGGTATTGCGCGCCCACACCCTTCCTCAGGTTATTGCAGGCTCATTATTTGGAGGCATTGTCATCGCCGGCCTGTGGTGGCTGCTGCGGGAGTGGATGCTCTAGCAGCTAGAACGCCGGGTAACTGACCAGCAGCGCCTGCAGTTCCGTCGTCGACATGTGGTTTGCCATCTCCACACTGATGCCCATCGCGACGGCGGCCACTGTGACCATGGCAACACATGCCACGGAAAGGAAGCGCCAATCCTTGCGGAAGACGCTGCCCAACGTCTCGGGCATCTCCAGGCTGGGGGTGATCATGTTGGGGGCGCTGTCCCAGGAGCCGTCGTCGAGCATGGCGATGACGCGGTCGTTGGTTCGGTCGTAGCGCATGGTGCTGATGTGGTTGCCGTGGCGGGCAAGAAGAATATCGTGTCCCACGCGCTGGCGCGGCTGCAAAGTAAGCACGTAAATGATCCCCTGAAGTCAGTAAGTGGAGGTGGCGCGCGCCATTGCGGGCATCTCAATTTTATAACGATGACTTCAGGCAGCCGGCCCAAAAGACGCCAAACGCCGGGTGAGGCTCCCCACCCGGCGGCGTGATCCAGCTCGCGTTAGGGCTGGTCGGTCTTGGCGATGTAGACGTCGCAGGGCGCGGTGTGCGCTACGGTGTTGGCCACGCTTCCAAGAACGCGACCCAAGCCCTGCATGCGACGGTTGCCCACCACGATCAAGCGGGCATCTTGCACCTCAGCCTCCTTGACCAAGGCTTCACCCGGTTTGCCGCGCGCAGCGGAGTAGGTAACCTCGAGCCGGTCATCCATCAGGCGCTCCGCCACGGCGCGAGCCACAGCTTCAGCTTCCGCGGCGTCGGAGACGATCCACTTGTCGGTGCCTATCTCAACCACCTCTGTCCGGTTGCTGTCGAAGGCACTGACCACGCGAAGGCTGGCTCCGAGGCCGATCGCCAACTGCTGGGCGGCCTGTGCTGCCCTCATTGCGGTCTCGCTGCCGTCTACTCCGACGATCACAACTCCGGTCATTGTGGTGCTCCTTCATTGGTAGCTTCAATGGCATCCGCCAGGACAGGGGCCAGGCGGCGGACACCTTCAGCTATCGTATCCGGCGGTACGGCGCTGAAAGCGAGACGGAGCTTGTTGGAAGGTCCGTCAGCCGGGGAGAAGGCGGCACCCGGGATGAAGACGACCCCCGCGTCTATCGCCTTTCCGAGCAGGGGATAGGTATCCACGCCTTCGGGCAGCGTGACCCACACGAAGAAGCCGCCGTCCGGGCGTGTCCAGGTGAGGCCTGCCGGCATGTACTCGTCGAGTGCGGACAACAGGGCCCGGCAGCGTTCCGCGTAGAGCGCCCGGTAGGTTTCGATCTGCCCTTCCCAGTCGTACTCACGGAGGTATGCCGAGACGAGCATTTGATTCAGGGGAGGCGGGCAGAGTGTCACTGCCTCGGAGGCGAGGTAGAAACGACGCTGCAAGTGCGTGGGAACCAGGGCCCAGCCGATGCGCAGGCCGGGGGCAAAGATTTTCGAGAACGAGCCCAGATAGATGACGTCATCCGGGTTGGCGGCTCGCATCGGGGCGATCGGGTGGCCATCGAACCGCAGGAGTCCGTAGGGATTGTCCTCGAGGACAATAATATTCGCACTACGGCATATATCGACGATTTGCTGCCTGCGTTCCGCGGCCAGCGTGATGCCTGAGGGGTTGTTGAAGTTGGGGATCGTGTAGAGGAACTTGATGTTCTTGCCCTCTGCCTGAAGTGCCGCGATCCTGGCCTCAAGAAGCTCGGGTACCAACCCGTCGTCGTCCATTTCGATGGGTTCCACCTGGACTTGGTACGCCTCAAATGTGTTCAGGGCGCCCACGTAGGTGGGGTTCTCCACCAGGACAACGTCGCCCGGGTTGCAGAAGACCTTGGTGGCAACATCCTGCGCGGACTGCGATCCCGCAGTGATCACGATGTTCTCCGGGGCGGCGTCAGCGATTCCCTCGGCGGCCATGATGGTGCAGATCTGCGCGCGGAGTTCTTCCGTGCCTTGGCCGCCGCCGTACTGCAGGGCGGTCATACCCTCTTCGGCGATGATGCGGGCCGCGGTTTGGCCCAGCTTCTCCAGAGGTAGCGACTGCAGGTACGGGTTGCCGCCGGCAAGGGAGACAAGGCCTGGCTGCATCGAGATGTCGAAGACGTCCCGGACAGCGGACTGTTTGATATTGGCGGCCCGCGCGGAGAACAATTCCTCGTGCGGGTGAGCGGCCGTGGCCGCCCGCTCAATGGCGTCGATGGCTTCAGCGGGCAACGTTGCGCCGGCATCCAATGTTTCGTGGGTCACAGTGACAGGATACTCCTCGATGTTGCTAAAGAGGCAACAGTTGTTTTCGGATCACTTCATTTTCGCAGGCTGTCCTTTACGCCGCGATCGTGAAGGGCTGGAATGTAGCTATGACAGCGCACAGGGGATCCGTGACCAAAGCAGAACACTTCCATAAACTTCACGACGCCGGGCCAACGCCGCTTGTGCTCGTGAACGTGTGGGACGCGGCTTCCGCCCGCGTTGTGGAGGAGGCGGGTGCGACGGCGATTGCCACCTCAAGCTCGGCTGTCTCCTGGAGCCTGGGGTTCCGGGATGGCGACCACGTGCCGTGGGGCCTGGCAATGGCTGCACTGGGCCGGGTTGCCGGGGCAACCCGGTTGCCGGTTTCGGCAGACATCGAGACGGGCTACGGGCGCACCGACGACGAACTTCGTGCCACTGTCCACGCCGTCCTGGACGAGGGAGCCGTGGGCATCAACATTGAGGACTCCGCCACTGAGCCGCTCACGGACTTCAACGAACAGTCGCGCCGGATTGCCTTGATCCGCGCAGTTGCTGACGATCGTGGAATCCCCCTGTTCATCAATGCCCGCACCGACACCTACCTGTCGGGCCAGTTCGCGGACACTGCCTATGACGAAACCCTGCGCCGTGCCGAGGCCTACCTCACTGCGGGTGCGGACGGAATCTTCGTGCCCGGCGTCGTGGATCTACATGTCCTCCATGAGCTGTCCAGCAGGATTCCTGCACCGCTCAACGCCTTGGCGGGCGTCGGGGCGCCGTCGCCCCTTGAGCTCCACGATGCAGGGGTCCGTCGCGTCAGCATTGGCGGCAATACGGCCAAAGCAGCGTATGCCAAGGTGGCGCGGGTGGCGAAGGAAATCCTTGGTGACGGCAATTGGGCGGGGCTGGCTGGCACACGCAGCCACGGCGAAATGGACTCCCTGTTCGCGCCAGGGCCGAAATACAGCCTTTGAACGCGGTCCTTGCCAGCGGGCTTTAGGCACGACGCCGGCCCTCGGCTTTACTGTCAGACCTCGCCGATAGCGTGGGTCATGGAAAACGAGGGGAGGATCCATGGCGCGACGCAGTGTACAGTTCTGGCGGATCGAGCAGCTGAACGGGGACGAGCTCAGCCGGCCATTTCCAGCGCGCCGTCTGGCCGAGGTGCTGAAGAAGGCCCAGGACTCAGGGGTGAACCGGCACTTCACAAGTGCGGACGGGACTGTGCTGCTCGCCCAGGCTGTGGCATCGTCGCCCTTTCCCGTGCTGCTTTTGGACCGGGTGCGGGACACTAATCTTCCCAGCGTCGGCGATGCCCTCGGGCGGCGCAAGCCCCTGCCGTTGGCTCCGGGTGACCATTTGCTGGAGACCACCTACTTCGCCTTCCTGAAGAGGAATGTCATAGCGGTGCTGACCAGTGGCAATGGACCCCGGGCATCCAGGATGGGCGAGTACCTCGAAGGAATGCTGGGGCTTGAGCCAAGCCTGGTGCCGGTTGTGCGCGAGGACATCGAGGAAATCCTTACCCGGCTGGAGGTGAGCCGTTTCGAGTTCGCGCTTCCTGCCGAACGTCTGTCCGGGAAGCTTATGGAGGGGGAGTGGGCTGACGTTCTGGACAGCGCCTCGCGGCTCATGAATGAGGGTACGTTCAGGATTTCCCTGAGCGTTGGCAGATCGGGCAAGGCCGAGGATAAACAGCGGATTCGGGACCGGATCCAGCAACTGATCGATCTCTTCCGCAGGGCCGGGTCCGTGGAGCATTTCGATTATGTGGTGGCTGAGGGCAAGGACTCCCTGACGGGCGACCGTGAGGTGGTGGACCTGCTGAAGGAGCGGTTCATCTCGCATATCGAGGTGGATCCCGATGTCTTCAACGACCCCCAAAAGACCACCACCGAGGCGATCGCCATCCTCAATAGACAGGCCAGGGACAACGAGGCATTTTTTGCCAAGACCCTGCCGGACATCAAGGGTTCGGCTGATTCCGCGTTGGTTCCGGACATCGTTGCGGGCGGAATGGCCACTGTTCGGGCAGCCATGGCCGCGGCCGTGGAGAGCGCTGACAAGGCCGGTCAAGCATCCGAGGAGAATCAAGGCGGTGCAGATCATGAGCTTGTACGGGGTTGACGTTGAGCGAACCGGGCGCCGCAGGACTCTGTGGCGTTGGTTTCTGTTGCATCCCAGCGCAGACTTCGGATGGGCTGCGCTTGCCGTCCTGATCTGGCTGGGAATCGGGCTGCTTTCGCGTCAACCGCTGATGCTGGAAAGCGTGGACCCTGGTGCACGGCGAACCCTGTTCCAGACTCTCGCCACGCTGGCCGGCGCCACGGCTGGCCTGACGCTGACCAGTGTGTCCATGCTGATCAACGTGCTGGGAAAGAAGGCTGCCCCGGGTCAACGGGAACTTCCCTTGGAGAAACTCTCAGCCACTCATCGGCGCCAAATCGGCGAAGTCTTCCTTTTTGCCATCCCTGGGCTCGGCCTTTTGGTGGTTGCCGCCTTGGCCACGGTGGTCCTGGAAGGAGATGCCGTCACGGGCCTGTGGATTCCTGAAGCACTGGCCTTCGTGCTGACCTTCGCCTCAGTCCTTGCCCTGTTGCGTGTGGCTTGGGCACTCCGGAGGGTGCTGGCGATCGCAACGGCATGAACAGGCAAAGCCGATACCCCGTGCCTGGTAACGCGCGCAGCAGGCCCCGCAGTCACCGTACGCTCAGGGCCTCCGTAAGTGTCCGGCCGTTCACATAGATTTCGGCTCTCGATGCACCACTGGCGGACACGATTGTCTGCGTCAGTTGCGCCTGGATCCGTGGGATGTCGCACACGCCCCCGGGCCGCAGGGAGCCACTGAGGTTAACCACCACCGTCGCACCGCTCATGTAGCCCGAGAGGTAGCGCAGCGACGAATCAGCCAGGGAGTCGTAGAGGGCCGCATCACTGTCCACTGGCATTCCGGCCTCCAGCAGGCGGCCGAGTGCCACGGACAGCGGGTCACCGGGCACGGCAACGCCCCTGATAGGTACCAGGCTGTCGTTGCAGCCGAACCGCACGCCGCGGGCGCCGCCGTCGTCGATTGCCACGTAGTAGACCGCCGGTCCGGAGTTTTCCGAATCCACGGGAATGACTGTTGCGGTGGCTGTTGGTTCCGGCGCGCTGGTGCCCGGTTGGGGTGAAGGCTCGACGACGGCAGCCGGTGGGGTGGGCGAGGTCACGGAGGAAGCGGGAGTGCTCTCGGACGGTGCTGGAGCTGGTGTTGCTGCCGCGGGCGACGCGGCGGGGACGGCAACGGACGGAGTACCCGGGCTCGAAGGCGCAGGAGTTGAGGCGGCGGGTATGGGAGCAATGGGCGAAGCTGTTGGCACAGGCGAAGTCATGGAAACTATAGGCAAGGGGCCCGCGGCCCCTGATTCGGAGGGTTCGGCAGGGACAGCAGTGCAGCCAGCCATCCACAGGCCGAAGATGAGGCAGGCAGCCGTGATCGCCGTCGTACTTTGTGGTCCCCGTCCGGCATGCATGACAGCCCAGCGCTCCTGTCCGTCCACCTGTATCTCCAACGTTAGGACGGGACGGCGGAACACAACATGCCGTTACGGTGACGGTTCGGACAAGAGTTGGTCACGCCTCGTCCGCAGCGGCAGGAATGCGAATGCCCCCGCCCCGCGGAATGCGGAACGGGGGCATCGAAAAAGCGAGGAGGCTAGGCTGCTGCTTCTTCGTCCTGAACGGCGGTCAGGGGCTCGAAGATGCCCTTGATCTGCTCAACAACTTCGGCGTCGTCCTTCGGGTGCAGTTCAGCGAAACGGATCATGGAACCCGGGACGGCCAGCTTTACGTCTTCAAGTACCTTGGCGCCGGCGATGCCGGCAGCCTTGCGGGCTTCGTCCTGGGCCCATACTCCACCGAACTGGCCAAAAGCGGTTCCGACGACGGCGGTCGGCTTGCCGGAGAGGGCGCCGGCGCCGAACGGGCGGGACAGCCAATCGATGGCGTTCTTCAGGGAGGCGGGCATGGTGCCGTTGTGCTCGGGCGTGACGAGCAGGATGGTGTCGGCGTCGGCTGCTGCAGCGCGGAGGGCGGCGGCTTCGGCGGGAACCTGGCCTTCGACGTCGATGTCTTCGTTGTAGAAGGGGATGGTGCCCAGTGAGCCGTGGATCTGCACATCAACGTTGTCGGGAGCGTTCAGCTGGATGGCTTCGGCCAGCTTCTTGTTGTGGGAATCGGCGCGCAGGCTGCCGACGAGGGTAAGAACGGTGCTCTTTGACATGGTGTCTCCTTTTGTCTGGCCGGGTGAGGTGCCGGCCGTTCGATGTCTGGGCTGGGAGCCTTCATCGATACTAAACGGACTATGGTCCGCTTTCTATTCCCGGGGTCTAGAATATTTCTGTGAGCTCGATCCCCATTCGGCCGGACGTGCCCCTAGGTGCGCCCCACGAGCGCAGTGACGCAGCGAGGAATCGCGAGCGATTGCTCAACGCTGCCCGGGATCTGGTGGCCGAGCTCGGCGCCGAAGCGCTGACCATGGACGCGCTCGCCTGCAAGGCCAAGGTTGGCAAGGGGACAGTCTTCCGCCGCTTCGGCAGCAGGGCGGGGCTCATGATGACCCTCCTGAGTGATTCTGAGTCCGAGTTCCAGCACGGTTTTATGTTCGGGCCGCCGCCGCTGGGTCCGGGAGCCGCGCCGAAGGATCGATTGGTGGCCTTCGGTGAGGGGCGAATCTACTTCGTCCTTGAAAACGGCGAACTCCTGAAAGCGGCGGGAGCCGCTACCCGTAACCGGTTCGATGTTCCCGCGACTAAGCTTTCGCATCGACATATGGAAGTCCTGCTGAGGGAGGCGGGAATCGCTGATCCGTGGGTGATGGCGATGTCACTGACCTACGCCCTGGACCCCGAGCGAATAGTGGACGATGTTCGCGTTCGAGGTATTTCACCCACGCGGCTTGCGGACTCCTGGCGTGAGTTGATCACCCGTCTCCTGAGCGCTGGCTGAGTCGCGCCGCGACATCAGCCGCAACCAGCGCAGCCAAGGCAGGAACCTCTGTTAGCGCCACCAATCCTGACGTAGTAAGCGCAACAGTGCTGCCGAATTCGTAAACATGACGCAGCCTGCACATAACAATCTGGCTGCAGGCGCGAAACCGGACGCCTCGAAGCAAAACGTGAAGCAGTTATTGTGGTAGTTTCCTCTTGAATGTGACGCATGCCATACAGGGCTGGTGATCACTGAAGGGGTGCGGGGGGCCCAAGAACCCGCTGCGCCAATTCGTAGCTGACGCCGGCCACAGCCGGGAACCGCGGAAGGACGAGCATTGAGTTTTGCCACGATTCGGGGCAGCCGCCCGACATGCTGAAATATCTGATGAAGCGGTCGGGCATCTACCTGATCATGATCTTCCTGACGACGAGTGCGGGTTACTTCCTGGCGGTCTCGTCATTGAAACCCGCAGTGCTCGAGCAGGAAAAAATCCCCCGGCCGACCCCTGAACAAGTAGCTGCTTCTTTCCGGGGACTCGGGCTGGACCCGGATTTGAACCCTTGGGAACGGTACATTCAGTGGCTCTGGGGCATCGTCACCCGCTGGGACTGGGGCCGCAGCCCGAACGGCGCGTTCGTCAACGCCGAATTCGCGGACCGCGTGATGGTCTCCACCCGGCTGTTCATCGCCTCGATCATCCTCACCCTGGTCATCGGCGTAGCCCTCGGTGTCTACTCCGCTGCCCGCCAGTACAAGTTCCAGGACCGCGCCATCACGTCCTACAGCTATCTGGTGCACATCCTCCCTGCACCCATCGCGTACTTCCTGGTGCAGCTCGGTGCCATCAGCATCAACGAGGCGGTCGGTGAGCGCATCTTCTTCGTCACGGGAATTTCGACGCCGGGAATTGAGCCGGGCTGGCCGGCTTTCGTTGACCTGGTGGCCCACTACGCCGTGCCAACTTTCGCGATGACCATCTTTGGCTGGGCGGGTTACCAGATCGCCCAGCGGCAGTACCTCTTGGACAACGTGAATGCCGACTTCGTCCGCACTGCCCGCGCCAAGGGACTGACGCGAAACCAGGCCATCAGGAAGCATGCCCTGCGCGTCTCCTTCATTCCGGTGGCGCAGAGTATCGCCTTCACCATCCCGGCCATCTTCACGGGTGGCTTCTTCGCGGAGGCCATCTTCGCCTGGCCGGGCATCGGTCTCTGGAGCATCCAGGCCATCAGCCTCCAGGACGTCAACGTCGCCACCGCCACGCTGGCCTATGGCTCAGTGATCTTCGCGATCGGCGCCATCCTTGCCGACTTCGCCACCACGCTGGTCGATCCACGAGTGAGGGTCCAGTAATGACCAACATCATTGATCCCATTGCGGAAATCGACGAGGCCCGGGTAGCTGACCAGGACGTCGTCATCGGGAAGTCGCGGATCATCTTCCGTCGCTTCATGCGGAACCGGACCGCCGTCGCCGGCTTGTTCATCTTCCTTGCGCTGTTCCTCTTCTCGATCTTTGGCGGGTTCCTGACTTCGTGGGACAAAGACACCCTTGACCCGTTGAACATCGGCATGCCACCGTCGCCAGACCACTTGCTGGGGACCACCCAGGCCGGCATCGACCTCATGGCGCTCATTGTGGACGGCACCCGGACGTCCATTCTTATCGGCCTGATCGTGGGCGGCGTTTCCGTCCTGATTTCGGCGGTATACGGCTGCACCATGGCGTTCTTCGGGGGCAAGGTGGACGCCACCATGCTGTTCATCCTTGAAGCGCTCATCATGATGCCCGCCATCCTGGTGGTCGCCGTCGCCACCAGCGGAAGCGGCGGCCTGAAAGATCTCCCCAGCTGGCTCCTGCTGATCGTCGTGTTGCTCTTCTTCAGCTGGATGGGCACCGCCCGCCTGGTGCGCTCACTGTCCATGTCCCTGATGCAGCGTGATTACGTCAAAGCCGCCAAGTACATGGGTGTCCCGTCCCGGCGCATCGTGTGGCGCCACCTCGTCCCCAATATCGGCTCGCTGCTGGTCCTCGACTTCACCCGTGGCATCACCGGTGCGATCCTCGCCGAAGTCGCGTTCTCCTTCATCGGAATCGGCATCAAGCTCCCGGACGTCAGCCTTGGTGTGCTGATCGGCCAAGCGACGGGCCAGGTGTCCTCCTTCCCTTGGATGTTCTGGGTTCCGCTGACCGTCATGTTCCTGTTGACCGGTTCGCTGGCCATGATGAACGACGGACTCCGTGACGCCTTCGACCCCAGCTCCAGCTCCATCGGACGGGCCAAGACCAAGACCGCAAAGGCTGGCAAATGAGCACCAACATCACTCCCGTCGAGCGGCTCCGCGACGCTGGACTCTACGCTCCCGGCGACGCCGTCCTCAGCATTCGCGACCTCAACGTCCGCTTCAACTCCGAAAACGGTGTGGTCCATGCTGTCCGCGGCGTGGACTTCGACCTCATGCCTGGCAAGACCTTAGGCATTGTGGGTGAGTCCGGCTCCGGCAAGTCCGTCACGTCCATGGCCATCATGGGACTCCTCCCGGAAACCGCGGACATCACCGGCTCCGTGCGCTTCAAGGGCAAGGAACTCCTTGGCCTCAGCGACAAAGCCATGTGCAAGCACCGCGGCAGTGACATCGCCATGGTGTTCCAGGACCCGCTGTCCTCGCTGACTCCCGTCTACACGGTGGGCACCCAGATCATCGAGGCGCTCACGGTCCACAACCCCACCATGAGCAAGCAGGCCAAAGAAGCCCGCGCCGTCGACCTTTTGCGCATGGTGGGCATCCCGAGCCCCAAGGACCGCCTGAAAGCGTTCCCGCACGAGTTCTCCGGCGGCATGCGCCAGCGCGTCATGATCGCCATCGCCATCGCCAACGATCCGCGGGTACTCATCGCGGATGAACCCACGACGGCGCTGGACGTCACCATCCAGGCGCAGGTGCTGGAAGTCCTGCACACCGCGCAGGAGGAGACCGGCGCCGCCGTCGTCATGATCACGCACGACCTCGGCGTCGTAGCCGGCATGGCAGACGACATCATGGTCATGTACGCCGGTAAGCCGGTGGAAACCGGAACTGTGGAGGACATCTACTACAACCCGCGGATGCCGTACACGCTGGGCTTGCTCGGCGCGGTTCCGCGCGTGGACACCGCCACCCGGCAGTCGCTGGTTCCCATCGAGGGAACACCGCCCAACCTGGCGTTGCCGGTGACTGGCTGTTCGTTCGCGGCCCGCTGCCCGCTAGTCAGCGACGCCTGCCTGCACGGCGAGCCGGAGCTCATCACCGTCCCCGGTGTTGAGGACCAGACGCTGGGGCACAAGGCCGCCTGCATCAAAGCTAATGAACTGTCCGGCAACGCTGACGCCCACAAGATTTTCCACGCACCGCCCAAGCCGATTTCAAAGTTCGACGGCGTCGCTCGCGTCGAGCGCGAAAAGGTCCTGGAACTCAAAGACGTGAAAAAGCACTTCCCGCTGCTCAAGGGTGCCTTGATCAAGCGACGGATCGGCACGGTGAAGGCCGTGGATGGCTTGAGCTTCGATATCCGCGAAGGCGAGTGCGTTTCGATCGTGGGGGAGTCCGGCTGCGGCAAGACCACCACACTCCTGGAAATCATGGAGTTCCACCCGGACCAGGTGGGCGAAGTGGTCATTGGCGGCGTCAGTAACAAAGTCGCCACGGATCACAAGACCAAGATGGCCATGCGCAAGGAAATGCAGATGGTGTTCCAAGACCCCACGGGTGCCTTGGATCCGCGTTTCACTGTGTACGAGGTCCTTGCTGAGCCGCTGGAAAACCTCGGGATGCCCAAGGCTGCCATCAGGAAACGCATCATGGAACTCATGAAGCTTGTGGGCCTGCAGCCTGACCACGTCAACCGCTTCCCCAACCAGTTCTCCGGCGGGCAGCGGCAGCGCATCGGTATCGCCCGGGCCCTCGCGGTCAATCCGAAGCTCGTGGTGCTTGACGAACCGGTCTCTGCGCTGGACGTGTCCGTGCAGGCCGGAGTCATCAACCTGCTGGACAAGCTCCGCGCTGAGTTGGGCTTGAGCTACCTGATGGTGGCCCACGACCTCTCCGTTGTCCGCCACATCTCGGACCGTGTCGCCGTGATGTACCTCGGCAAAATCGTGGAAACCGGCGATGTGGACGACGTCTTCGACAACCCGCGCCACCCTTACACGCGGGCCTTGCTGTCAGCGATCCCGGTTCCGGACCCCAACCTGGAACGGACCCGCGAACGCATCATCCTGCAGGGCGACCTACCCAGCCCGCTTGATGCTCCCAAGGGATGTAATTTTGCGACCCGTTGTCCCGTGTTTGCCGCATTACCTGCCGCAAAGCAGGAGAAGTGCCTTACTCTGGAGCCGCCACTGGCTTCGGAGAAGGGGGACACACAGGACTTCGCATGCTTCTTCCCGGACGGAGAGATAGATGCCGACATGCTGGTGGTGCATGCCTGACGACATATGACGCATCGATTGAAACCCTGTTATTCAACTCGCAAAGATTTCCAGTCGTAAACATGAAGGGCAAACCATGAAGAAATACACGACGATCGGTGGCGTAGCGCTCGCAGCAGCGCTTACGCTGACCGCTTGCGGCGGGGGAACGCCGTCGGGTCCGGCCTCGCAGAAGGCCGAAGAAGCAGGCGGTGACATCAGCAAGCTGATCAGCGTCAACGCCAAGGAAGTGAAAGATCTGGACCAGGGCGGCACCGTCACGCTGGCGGTGGGCAGCATCGGACCGGATTTTAATGGCTTCTCCAACGTGGGTAACAGCGCGGATACCTCAGCTGTCCTGACTCCGGTCAACACTGCTGCTATCAACAGTGGCGGCATCGGTGGTTGCTGGAAGCTGGATTTCAACGGCAAGGCGGAGCCCAACAAGGACTTCTGTGAAGAGGTCAAGAGCGAAGTCAAGGACGGCAAGCAGACCATCACCATCAAGGTCAACGAGAAGGCGGCCTGGAACGATGGGACGCCCATCGACGTCAAGACTTTCGAAAACACCTGGAACATGCTCAAGGGTGAAGACAAGTCCATCGACATCGTCACCGCCGGCAACTATGTTTTCGTAGATTCCGTGAAGGCTGGTGCCAACGACAAAGAAGTCATCATTACCACCACCCAGCCCATCTACCCGCTGGAATCGCTCTTCTTCGGCCTGATCCACCCCGCAATCAACAATGCTGAAACCTTCAACACCGGTTTCGCCGGCAACATGCATCCCGAATGGATGGCAGGGCCGTTCAAGGTGGAGAACTACGACACCACCGCCAAGACGGTCACCATGGTTCCCAATGACAAGTGGTGGGGCCAGAAGCCGGTCCTCGAAAAGGTCATCTGGCGCCAAATGGAACCGAGTGCAACGATCGCGGCCTTCAAGAACGGCGAAATTGATGCAATCGATGCTCGCACCCTCAGCCGCTACAAGCAGGTTGAAGGAACCAAGGACGCCGATGTTCGACGCGGCCAGCGCTTGTTTGCCGGTGGTTTGAACATCAACGCAAAGAAGCCTGCGCTGACTGATGTTGCCGTCCGCAAGGCTGTCTTCGCCGCCGTCGACCGCAAGGCCATCCGCGACGTCCGCTTCAACGGCCTGAACTGGTCCGAGGAGAGCTCGGGCTCCATGATGCTCATGCCGTTCTCCGAGTACTACCAGGACAACTACCCCGTGAAGGACACCGGCGCCGAGGCTGCCAAGAAGGTCCTGACGGACGCCGGTTACACGGCCAACGACAAGGGCATCATGGCAAAGGACGGCGTTCCCATATCCTTCAAGGTCACGTACTTCGGTGACGACCCCACCCAGGCTGCCACCGCTCAAACCCTGCAGAAGCAGCTTCAGGCCGCAGGCATGGACGTCGCTATCGACCAGCGAGGTGACGCAGACTTTGGCAAGGTTGTTGGAACGCGCGACTTTGACCTGACCATCTCCGGTTACACCGTTGGTGCTGATGCCACTGACGCTGTGAAGCAGTTCTACGATTCCACCACCAACGAGAATGGTTTGGGCGACGCCGAGCTCGACGCCGAGATCAAGCGTCTTTCCACCATTGCCGATGACACCGAACGCAACAAGGCCGCCATGGAGGTGGAGAAGAAGCACATGGAGAAGTACTACTCCATGGGAGTTCTTCTGAACGGCCCTGAGATCCAGTTCGTGCACAAGGGCCTGGCTAACTACGGCCCGTCCCTGTTCAAGAGCCTCTCGAACGTTCCGGACTGGACCACCCTCGGCTGGGAAAAGGGCGCCAAGAAGTAGCCCCTCAGCAGTAGTTTCCGAAAGTGTAGTTTCCTGAAGGCCGGGGATCTCCCTGAACCTATTCATCGGTTCGCGAGGTTCCCGGCCTTCGCCGTCCCCAACGCTCGCTCACGTCCCGCGCCCTTCACCCCAACGCTCGCTCACGTCCCGGATGTTTCACCCCAACGCTCGCTCACCTCCCGCGCCCTTCAGCCCGATGCTCGCTCACCTCGCGGGCGCTTCAATCCGATGCTCGCTCACCTCCCGCGTCCCATCCGTACTTTATGTACATAGAGTACAGATGCGGCTATGGTGGACTCATGGGTACCGCCGACTATGTCGTGAGTGTCGCTGACCTCCGAGTTCATCTTTCAGACACCATCAATCGTGCTGCTTACGGCCATGAACGGATCAGCATCACCCGGAGGGGCAAGGTCGCCGCGGTGCTCATCAGTGCTGAGGACCTCGAGAGGCTTGAACGTCTCGAAGATGAGGCGGACCTTAAGGCGCTTCGGACCGCTAAAGCGGAAGATGATGGTGCCAGGGTCAGTCTCAATGATCTTCTGGAGGAAAACGGCATCACCCGGTGAGCCGATACCGCGCGGAGTTCAGTACCGCCGCTGCCAAGCAGATTCGAAAGCTAGACGCTCCAGTACGCCGGAAGATACTGCTGGCCATCGCCGAGTTGGAACTGAACCCACGTCCGGTCGGAGCCAGGAAGCTTTCCGCAGAGTCGAATGCATGGCGAATTCGTGTTGGTGACTTCAGGGTCCTCTACGAGATCCATGATGGTGAACTCGTCATCATCATCTTCCGCGCCGCCCACCGACGCGAGGTCTACTGATCTAGCCTAGGGTCATGACTTCCCAGCCGATCCGTACCGCCGTCGCAGGTTTTGGCCTGTCGGGCAGCGTCTTCCACGCGCCCTTCATCGCCAGCAACCCCGCGTACGAGCTCGCCGTCATCGCAACTTCGGACGAGGCGCGCCAGACGAAGGCGAAAGAGCGCTACCCGGCAACGCAGATCGTCAACACCCCTCAAGACATCCTGGCACTGGCCGACCAACTGGATCTCGTCGTCCTGGGCACCCCGCCCGCAACCCACTTCCCCCTAGCGAAAGCTACGCTGGAAGCCGGGCTGGACGTCGTCGTCGACAAACCGTTCACGGTCCGCAGCGCCGAGGGCGAGGAGCTGATTCAGCTGGCTGCGAGGCTGGGCCGCGTCCTCACCGTGTACCAAAACCGGCGCTGGGACGGTGACTCGCTCACGGTGAAAAAACTGCTCGACGCCGGAACGCTGGGTACCGTGACCAGGTTTGAGGTGGGCATGGAGCGCTGGGCGCCGGAGATCGCCAAGGCCTGGAAAGCCAGTGCCACGGCGGAAGACGGCGGTGGTGTCCTGTTCGATCTCGGCACCCATGTCCTTGATCTCACTCTCCGGTTCTTTGGGCCGGCCACTGTCACCTTCGCAGAAATCACGGCCCGCCGCCCCCAGGAAAGCGCCGACGACGACGTTTTCCTGGCACTCCAGCATGAGTCGGGCGCGGTCAGCCACGTCACCATCAACCTCAACAGCCACCTTCATGGCCCCCGCTTCCGCATCCTCGGCACGGAAGGTGGCTTCGTGAAGTTCGGCACCGACCCGCAGGAGCCCTACGTGCTGGGCGGTGGGTTGCCTACGGACGCGGAGTACGGCGTCGAGCCTCCAGAAAACCACGGCACGCTGGAACGGAACGGGCAGCGTACCACCATCCCCACGGAGCGAGGCGCCTACCCCGAGTTCTACCGCATGCTGGCGGAAAAGCTCGACGGCGGCGGCACCGCCTCCGCACTTCCGGTACCGGTGGATCCGGCCGACTCCGTTGCGGTGCTGAAGCTGATTGAGCAGGCTAGGGCGCTGGCGTAACGTCCGCGCTGGCAACCAGCGAATAGATGGCCTTGAGGTCGTGGTTGCCTTCAATGGGTTGGCAGCTGCCGGTCAACTGGACGACATCCGCTGCGGCGTCCTGGTGGACCACCGTGACGGCTGTGAACTGCGCCAGCGAACCTGCCTGTGGGTGCGTGTAGCGTGCCTCGCGCACGTGCCAATCCCGACCATTGATAACCACTGGCTCTGTGGCGAGCAGTACGGCGTCCGGCAGGGCGTCCAGGAACGAGTCCACGGATGCAGCGATATCCCGCAGCTGGTAACCAGGCAAGCGGCGGGACACGGAGATCACCACATTTGCCGTGTAGCGACCTTCGGCGGCCGGGGCCATCAGGGCACCCAAAGCATCGGGGACCACTTGATGTGTCCAACCGGATGGTGGATTGAGTTTGATGGTGGGGTAGGCGGGGAAAGATGCGGACGGGAAAACCTGTTGCGACATTGGAGCCTTTCCGGCGGTGGTGTGGTGGCGAAGGTCAGTTGTTCAGGAAGTCGACGAATCCGGTCACGGAATCCACTAGTCCTTTGGGGCTGAGGGTGATCTGGCCACCCGCACCCAGTCCCAGTTCGGCGGTGAGCTTGGCTCCCGCGCCCAGAGTGAGCCCGTCTTCATCCACGGAAGCCGTAAAGAAGTGCCCCTCACCCGCTCCTGCGGCCACCGTCGCGTTGAACGTCAGTGTTTGGCCCAGGACTTCGACATACCGGCTCCCTGTCAGCTCCGCACCCGCTCCTGCGCTGAACGCAGTGCCTGAGACATCGCGGCCCTTGACGCTGATTTCGCCTTCACCGGCGCTGGCCCAGGCCCCGGCGCGGAATTCTCCACCTTGCCCCAAGGCGAACAGCCCGCCAGCGAACTCGGTCTTGTTGTCCACGGTGAGTTTTTGACCCGCGAAGCCCTCACCACCAGCCGAAAACAGAAAGGGGCTGCTCGCGTTGGCGTGTGCGCTCGCCTCGACTCCGGTCATTGCACGCGTCGTGGAGGTGTTGCTGACCCAGCCGTCAAAGAAGTCGGATCGTATGGTGGTGACGTTTTCCGCGCCAGCGAATGCTTCACCGTTAACGTGGGCATTGGGAAGTCCGAGTCCGAATGGCACACTGGCCTCGAACTCGCCATCCGCGCGGGCGCCGACGAACGTTTCGTTGGTGACAGTTGTCGTGCCGGGCCCGAACCCGGTCTCTGCCGTCCAGGTCATTTCACCTCCGGTGGACGCCTTGCCGGATCCTCCGAATGCGATGCCGCCGGGACCAACGGAGCCGTGGGTTTCGCCCGTTGCTTGACTGTCGATTGAACCGCTGCCTTCCACGGTGACGGGGCCGTAGCTGGTGGGATCAAAAGTAAACCCGGGTGCCCCAGGGGTGCTCTTTCCCTGCCCTGTGGAAGGTCCCCCCTTGAGCCCTCCTCCGGGGCTGCCCGTGGAAGCTTGTTCCTGCTGCTCTGCGTTGAGTTTCAGGGCGCGGGCATTGGTGCGCAGGCAAGAAGCTGCTGCTCCCAATCGTCCCTGCAGGTCGCTCTGCCACCGGCTTCTGAACTGGTCGGCGTCATTCCCCCGCCAGAAGTTGCCGTTCTGAATCAGCGCATTGAGCTGTTGTTGAAGCTTGGTGATCTTCTCCGCCTCGGAGTCCATCACGGCCGAAAGTCGTCGGAGATCTCCGACGTCCGCGCCCACCATTCCCTGTCCCACTAGGTACCCAACCCCATTACGTATCCCCTGACGTAGTGATATGTCGATCGCCGGGCATCCAACGGGCCAGGCGTTTCCTGAGCATAGTTGGCTACGTCGGACGCGGCCATGGGGACCTCTCACCAGTGTGGATAAAGAGCAGCACGCCAAAGCCCTGAAAAAGAATTTTGTGCAACGCGTAACCTCACCGACGCCGCGAACGATGTAAGGGGAGTGCGGGCCACGTCCGCACGCTGATCATCCGGTCGCGACCCAACCGCGGCCGGGGCAATCCCAAAATCGTTTGTCGGAGGGTTTCATGTCCTTGTTCACTATCCTTGCCACCAGCAAAGTCGCCGCGGGCGTCCTGGCTGCCGGAGCTGTAGCTGCCGGTGGAACCGGCGTCGCTGCCTTCAATGGCGCGCTTCCCACCGGAATCCAACAATCCGCGCATGACCTCGTTGGCGCACCGGCGCCTGTTGCTGAGAAGGCCGCTGAAGCAGCCGATGCAGCCGAAACCGCCAAGACCAAGGCAACTGACGCCGTCGAGACCGCGCAGGCAACTGCAACCGAGGCCGCTGAAGCCGGCCAGGCCAAGGCCGCCGACGCCGTGTCCGATGCCAAAGCAACGGTGGAAGACGCCACCTCCCCGGAGGCTTTTGGCCTCTGCACCGCACTCCTCAATGGCGGCCTGAAGTCTGACGCCAAGGTCCCCGGCTTCGAGTCCTTGACCATTGCTGCCGGTGGCGAAGCCAAGGTGGAGGCGCACTGCGAGGCTGTGGTGGAGGCGGGTAAGGCTGCCGGCCTGAAGGCTGACGGCTCGGCGACGGCAGAGGCCGACGTCGATGCTGCCGTGACGTCCGAACTGCCGGTTACGCCTGCTGTTCCTGCAGTGCCCGCTGTGCCGGGAGTTCCTGCCGTTCCCGCCACGCCCGCTGTCCCCGCAGTGCCGGCCGTCCCCGCGACGCCTGAGCTGCCGACACAGGTACCCACCGACGTTCCGGCTGCACCCCTCGATTCTGTCCGCTAAGCAAGCAGCGGTTACGGTTTAAGGGCGGGGCTCCTTGGCTTAGGACAGGGAGCCCCGCTACGTAGTGTGTGGGACGGAGGCATCCACGGGTGCTTGACCCTTTGGCTGATGAATATGTGCAGGCGGATCAGGACGATCCCGCCCTGCTCTTCACGGCTGCCTACAATAACTTCGCCGGACCGGTGTTTGGCTACCTCCGTGCACGGGGTGTGGACGACCCGGAGGCCGTGACGCAGGACGTCTTCCTCGCCCTGTATCCGAAGCTGGAAACGCTCCACGGCGGGCTGCAAGGGGCAAAAACCCTGTTGTTCTCCATCGCGCATGCGCGGATGGTGGACCACTATCGCAAACGCGAACGAACGCCCGACGCGACGTCGTACGAACCGGACCTGGACGCGCGGCGGTCGCCGTCGGCCGAAGACCAGGCCTTCGGACGGGTTGCCGGCCTGGGCGTCACTGAAATTTTGGACGACCTCCCCGACGATTATCGGGAGGTTCTGGCCCTCCGGGTCGTCGCCGACGTGTCGGTGGAAAATGCGGCGGCGATCATGGGCAAGTCCCAGGGAGCCGTCAAGCAGCTACAGCGCAGGGCATTGAGTGCACTGAAGAAGCGTGCACTACTAAGGAACGGCACATCATGAGCGAACAACATACGCCTCGCGGACGTCATGACCAGCAGGCAATCGACTTCCTGTTGGCCGACGCCGGCCTCACAGGCGACGCCGACCTCCGCACTGAACTCCTCGAGCTCCGTTCCTTGGCGAACACTGCCCCTTTGCCGTCCGCAGCAGTCCGCGCGCTCATGGTCAGCAGCCCGGCCGCAGCCACCCAGCAGATTACTGCCACCCAGAGGATCACGACGGCGGACGGTCCGGCGGCATCGGCGGGTGCACCAACGGCGGTACTCGCCACAGTTGCTGCGGAGTCCGCTCTTGCGAACGACCTGCCTGCGAACGACGTGCCTGTTGACGAACTTGCCGCCCGGCGTCGGAAGAAGCGTCGGACGGCCATCGCAGGCCTCGCCGTAGCTGTGTCCTTGGCTGGCGGCGCGACCGCTGCCGTCGCTTCCGAGGGCGGCCTGCCGGGTGCTTTCCAGCACCTCGGGGCAGCCATCGGTTCGGTGGTCTCACAACTAAATCCCGGTTCCGGCAGTGCTCCCCAGCCCGATACCCCAGCCGGTACCAGCCCAGAGCCCTTGCCTGTCCGGGAAGAGCCGCAGCAAGCTCCTGCGACGGTCGTACCCCAGCCGACGCCGGCCGCGCCGGGCATCCCGGTGGTTCCTGCTCCTGAGCCGCAGCCCGGTGGAGCGTCGCCGCATACACCTAAGGCTCCGTCGCACAGGGAGCCCGGCAACGGCGTCATCCCCACACCGCCAGGGTTGCCTGTGACCCCATCGGAGATCGACCCCTCCAAGATTGATCCCTCAAAGCTCGGCCCTTCGGGCGTCCCCGTCCCGGTTCCTTCGGAGCTAATCCCGTCGCTCCCCGGAAAGCCCTAGTCTCCAGGCCCAAAACCTCCCCGCCGAGATGGCACTTAGTGCCAATGTTCTTCGCGAACATTGGCATTATGTGCCATCTCGGCGCGCGTTAAACCACGACGGCGGGGTGCGGCTTCGCGTGGAAGCCGCACCCCGCCGTCGAGCTTGAAGCTATGCGGAGACCAGCGTGTGCCAGTCGTTGACGAGCGGCAGGTTGTGCGCCTCGGAAACGGAGTGGTGCGCCACGTGGCCGGCGGCGATGTTGAGGCCGGCAGCCAGGGCGGGGTCGCGGTCGAAGGCGGCCTTGACGCCCAAGTTGGCCAGTGCCACGGCGTAGCGCAGGGTGACGTTGGTCAGTGCGTACGTGGAGGTATTCGGAACAGCGCCAGGCATGTTGGCAACGCAGTAGAAGATCGAGTTGTGGACCTTGTACGTCGGTTCCTGGTGGGTGGTGGGGTGCGTGTCCTCGAAGCAGCCGCCCTGGTCAACAGCGATGTCCACCAGAACCGAGCCGGGCTTCATGCGGGCAACCAGTTCGTTGGTGACCAGCTTGGGAGCCTTGGCGCCCGGGATCAGGACGGAGCCGATCACCAGATCTGCGTCGATAACTGACTTCTCGATCTCGTAGGCGTTGGAGGCAACGGTCTTCAGGCGGCCCTGGTAGAGGGCGTCCAGTTCGCGCAGCCGGTTGATGTTGATGTCCATGATGGTGACATCAGCACCGAGGCCCAGCGCCATGGCGGCAGCGTTGGTTCCCGCAACGCCTGCGCCGAGGACAACAACCTTCGCCGGGCGCACGCCCGGTACGCCGCCAAGGAGGACGCCCTTGCCGCCGGCCGGAGCCATCAGTGAGGAAGCGCCAACCACGACGGACAGGCGGCCTGCGACCTCGGACATTGGGGCGAGCAGCGGAAGGGTGCGGCCTTCCTGCACGGTTTCGTAAGCGATGGCCGTGACGCCGGAGTTGATGAGCTCGGCGGTGAGCTCAGGCTCTGCGGCAAGGTGCAGGTAGGTGAAGAGGATGAGGCCCTTGCGGAAGCGGTGGTACTCGGCCGCGATGGGTTCCTTGACCTTCATGACCATGTCCGCGCGGGCCCAGACGTCATCTGCTTCGTTGACGATTTCGGCGCCGGCAATCGAGTATTCCTCGTCGGTGATGCCCGAGCCAAGGCCTGCGCCGCGTTCAACCAGAACGGTGTGTCCGTGGGTGCGGAACTCGTGGACACCGGCGGCCGTGATGGCTACGCGGAACTCGTTGTTCTTGATTTCTTTGGGGACACCGATGATCATCTGTGGGCTCCATCGTTAGCGGCCTCTTCGGCCGAAAAATGTGTTGCGGGCTGTGATTCCAGAATAGATCCGGCTGTGAGGCAGGCGACATGGACCCGGGGCCGCCCTCGCGCGGAAAGTCCGGAAATCAAGGGATCTTATGCCAGCCAGCTCGACATTTGTCGAGCACTAGAGCGTCAAGTGTCGCCTGCTGTTGGTACGCTTTCCAGATGCTGCAGGACGTGGAACAGATCGTTGAACGCGTTGCCTTGAAGCTGGGCCGCGGACTGTCCTTGGAAGATCTCGACGGCGTTCTTCTCGCCTATAGCTCCAACCAGTCCCACGCCGACCGCGTTCGCGTGAACTTCCTCCTCAGCAAGCGGGTCCCCGGAGACGTCAGCGCCTGGCAACTCGCTCATGGCATCGCCACGGCCGTGCGACCCGTCGTCGTTCCTGCCAACGACGAACTCGGCATGCTGGGCCGCGTCTGCGTGCCACTTTTGGTCCGCGGTTTCCGCGTGGGGTACTTGTGGGTGCAGCTGGACCTTGAAGAACAGAGTGCGACGGCGATACTCGCCGAACTGCCCGGCGTGCGGGACGAGCTGGACCTGTTGGCGGGCTTGCTCCTTGATTCCAATACGGCCGAATCGGAGTTCCGGCGAAGGCGTGAGCAGGAGTTTCTGTCAGCCTGCGGCGGCGAATCGAACGCTGTGGCCGCCGTCGCGGGTTGGAAGGAAATCCAAGGGCGCGGTCCGTGGCAGTTGGTCACCATACTCGACCCGGATGGTGCGAGGTCCGACGTCGATCCTATTGCCGCTACCCTGACGCATCGATCAGCGGCGCTGCAGTCCACTATCGGCGTCAACGCCGCCTTGTTCAGCGCCGGAACGGAGACACATTCGGTGGTCCTGTTCCGCGAGTCGGGCGGCCGGGCAGACCATGCCCAGGTGCTGGTGCATTATCAACTGGAGCTTGCGAAGCGCGCTGGCCGCAAGGTGGAAAGGGTGATCCTGGGCATCAGTGAACCCTTCCAAGTCATCCGGCAGCTATCAGGCGCTTACCGTCAGTCGAAGGTTGCTGCGCAGGCGGCCGCCGTGGACCTCCCGCTAGGTGAGCTCGTGGACAGCCGGACCGTTGGTGTCTATCAACTTTTCGATCGTCTGGTGGCACCCGGCGGCTGGGATGACACAGGATCGGTGCATTTTCAGGCCCTTGAGGACCAGGACAAAAACGGTGAACTCCTGCCTGTCCTGGAACTGCTCTATGACAATGACGGCTCGGTGCAGGACGTCGCCGCCAAACTTCACCTCCACCGGAGCAGCATCTATAACCGGCTCGGCCGGATCCGCCAACTCATCGGTGCTGATCCGTTGAGTGGCGCGATCCGGCTCGAGTTACATGCGGCCCTGAAGGCGCGGCGCTGGGCCGGGCGGCCGCGGATCTGAGCCTACGAGCGCCGCAAGCGCTGGCAGCTCCAACGTCCCATCCGGCGACGGAAAGCGGCAGTCCGGCTGCTGCTGCAGTACCGGCTATGCCACCCCGCGTGAGTGGAGGTACGGGGCAGGCGGGTGCTCAACCGAGGACCTTCTGGGCTGCGTCCAGGATGTCTTGAAGCGCAGATTCGCTGGGCTGGGGGGCCGAGGCGGCCTGCGGCTTGCTCGGCCGGGGCTTAGAGGTCGAGGTTGCAGTTTCCGTTGGTGTGGGCGTCGGCGTCGGTGTTGGTGTGACCGTCGGGGTCGGTGAGGTTGTGGGCGTCGGAGTAGTGGGCGGTGTGGTGACCGTGTCCGACGGCACCTCGCTCGGCGCGGGAGCTGGCTGGGTGGGGGCTGGGCTTGTCACCCCAGGGACGGCCGGGACTGAGGAGGGGACAGTCGATGGAACCCAAACCGGGTTGGCAAGGGACACCTTCGGGGTCGGAGCCGGCGACGACGACCCGGCCGCGGGTGCCTCGGCTAATGTCGCGGGCTGGCCGGCTTCCGAGGACGCTGTGGCAAGTGACGAGGCTGCTGGCGACGACGCTGATGGTGCGGAAGCCGTGGAATACGAGGCACTGGGCGCAGGGGCCGCGGAGCCCGAATTCCTGTCGGCACCGCTGGCTTCATGCGTAGGAGTTTCCTGGCCGAAGAACGGAAGCTCAAGGGCTTGCCCCAAGGTCCCGGCCGTCAGCACTAGTCCAAGCGCACCTGCAACCACGGCCATGCGCTGGCTCATGTGCTTGACCGACGCTGCTTTCCGAAGGGCGGCGTGGGGTTCGCGGCCGAAGGAGGAGGTGGACCCCAGGCTGGGCCTGGCCGCAGAGGGTGCGTCAGAGGGTGCGGCAGCCTGCCGGCGAACATCCTTGCGGCTTGCCAGTGCTGCCGACGCCGTTGCCGCGGCAGCAAGCTGCGCCGGAGACTTACCCCGAGGTGACTCGGTTTGCAGGGACTCGGTGCGGGGCGAGTCGTTGCTCGGTGACTCGGCGGCTTCGGGGGTGCTCGCGGATTCTTCGCGGGCAGGCACTACTGGAATGGCCGTCGTGGCAGGTTCCGGCGTTGAAGCCTGAACCACTGGAATGGCCGCGGTTGCAGGCTCCTGGGCGCTCAGCTCCTGAGGATCCGGCTCCACGCCAGCAGGGGGTGCGCTGGCCGGGGTCACAATAGGGATCGCCGCGGTAGGGGGTCCCGGTGTGGTCGACCTCCGAGCCGCTGGCTGCACCGTAGGTATCGCGGCAGTCATGGGTTCCGCCTGCTCGGACGGTTCGGGCGACGGCTGTGGGGCCGAGGCCTCAGGGGCAATCACGGCAAGGGCTGCACGCTCCCGCTCGGCTGCACGAATTTCCGCACGAGTGGCAGGCGCCACCGTGGTGGGCATGGCCGCAGTGGCGGGTTCCGGCGTCGTGCCTGTGTTAACCGTGCCTGTTACAGCAGCGTCAGTGTTAGTGGCGCCAGTGTCATCTGGGTTTCCGGTGGGGAATCCGCTGGGTTGGGCCCGACGGCGTCCGGTTGGCTTGGTGCGCTCGCCTTCAGTCTGGGCGCGGCGCGGCTGATCCATGGTTGGGGACATGGTGGTTGCCTCTCAACGCCTTCGAGGTTAGCTGTCGGGTTCGGACGAGGCCGTCCGGCCGCCTAAGCGGCTTCACCCCGAGGACTTGGATACCAAGCCCGGGAACTGTGGGTCCCCCGCCTCTGCCGCGGGTCTGGCGGATCCCGGATTGCGGCAGAGCTCGGCGTCAATCCGGAAGCGGCCCAGCGGAGATACGGGTCGCCCTACGACGGTACATGAGCCGGAAAGTAAAGTCACATTAATGTAACGGGCGGTAGGCCTGCCCAACCGAGGGGTTTCTATGACTTAGGCTTCGGTGCCGGTGCGGGAGCCGGCAACTCATGCTGGATCTTCTGGATCTGCACGGCTTGATGAGTTTCCGGGCGGAAGACTTCGTCCACGACTCCAAGCATCCCGCCGGTGGCTCCACGCCGGACTTTGCCCTGGCTGCTCCGGCGCGATGACCAGGACCAAACGCCGGCCAGCAGGGCCGGGAATCCGAGCACTGCCGCCAACACGAGCAAGATATCCATGGCCTAACACTAGCTTCGCGGTGCACCGGCAGGTAGACATTGTCTATGGACCTGCCTGTGATGCCACCCGTCTCGCCCATGCTCGCCAAATCCGTTCCGACCATCCCCGATGTTGGGCACTACGAACCCAAGTGGGACGGATTCCGGACCATCGTCTTCAAGGATGGCGACGAGATCATCCTGGGCAGCCGCAACGAGAAGCCAATGACCCGCTACTTCCCCGAAGTGGTGGAGGCTCTCAGGAAGAACCTGCCGGACAAATGCGTGATCGACGGCGAGATCGTCCTGATCGAGGGCAAGAGGCTCGAATTCGAGGTACTCCAGCAAAGGATCCATCCCGCCGACAGCCGCGTGAGGATGCTCGCCGAGAAGACTCCGGCTTCCATGATTGCGTTCGACATCCTGGCGCTGGGCGACGAGAACCTCATGGACAAGCCGTTCTCCGAGCGCCGCGCCATCCTGGAGCGTGCGCTCGCCAAGGCCGAGCCGCCTGTCCATGTGACCCCGGCAGTGACGGATCTCGAGCGGGCGCAGGAATGGTTCGTGCAGTTGGAAGGCGCGGGACTGGACGGGGTGCTGTCCAAGCCGTTGACCGGGGCCTATCAACCTAACAAGCGCGTGATGTTCAAAACCAAACACGAGCGCACGGCGGATTGTGTGGTGGCCGGTTTCCGCTGGCACAAGACCGCGAAGGTTGTTGGCTCGATGCTGCTGGGCCTCCACGATGACACTGGCCGCCTGCATCACGTGGGAGTGGTGGCATCGTTCCCCATGGCCCGGAGGGAGGCCCTGGTGGCCGAGCTTGAGCCGTATCAAGTCGAACTCAGCGAGCACCCCTGGGGTGAGTGGGCCAGTCAGGACGAAGCTGCCGGGGGTTCACGCATGCCCGGCGCGCAAAGCCGGTGGAGCGGGGGCAAGGATTTCTCGTTCGTGCCCCTGCGCCCCGAACTCGTGATCGAAGTGAAGTACGACTACATGGAAGGCGACAGGTTCCGGCACACCACGCAGTTCCGTAGGTGGCGGCCGGACAGGACCCCCGAGAGCTGCACGTACTCGCAACTGGAGGAGCCCGCTGAATACGATCTCGGGGAGATCCTGCAGCTGCCGCACAGCTAGGACGTTGCCAACCCGCTGCTACGTCGCTGGGTACCAACGGAGCCGCGGGTTGGCGACTGTGTTACTCCTCGTGGCCTTGATCGCTGCTCATGCTGCCCTCGGCCGGCGGGGTTTCTCCCGGAGGGACTCCGCCGCCAGGCTCCAAGCCGGTGACGTTGCCGTCGAGGGGATCGGGGTTGGCGGATGCAGCGGGGTCCTCGTCCTCATCCTGGCGCATGTCGGGATCCTCGTGGATGCTGTCGGCATCGGACGTAGTGTCAAGAGGCCCTGTGGCGCCGGTGGCGCCGAAGCCCTGGGTTTCCTCATTCGAGTCTTTGTCGGTCACGATCAGCCCTTTCGTAAGCAAACTTACTAATGTGCTTGCTCCGCCAGCTTAACCGGGACCAGCTAAGCCAACAAGGTGAGCCGACAAACCGAGCCCGTTACCAACCCAACACGGGACGCTCAACTCGTGCGCCGGCGTCGTGCGTCAGGGGTCAACGGTGAGGCGTCGTGGCGGTGACAAAGCTCCGGATGGCATCCGCCACAGCCTTGGGGCGCATGTGCTGCGCCACGTGCCCGACCCCCGGAATTTCCACCAAACGCCCCTGCGCGACCGTCCTTGATAGCCGCAACGCCCAGTCCGGTCCTGCCACATGGTCGCGGCTTCCCCTCAGAATCAGTACCGGCACGTGGACGCCGGCGAGCCGTTTCTCCGTGGGGTAACTCATCATGACGGGAAGCTCAGTGAGGTACCAGCGCGGGCCGCAGCGGAAGTAGTCCGAGATGACGATCCAGTTGGATGACGGGCTCTCACGGAGCAGTCCGTCCATGAAGAGTGCCAGGGACTGGCGGCGAACGTTCTTGTGCCGGGAATCCACCACCGGCCCCATCAGCACCAACTGCCTGATCTGATCCGGGGCATGCAAGGCCGCCTCGATGGCAAACTGCACGCCCATCGAGTGGCCCACCAACACATAGGAATCGATGCCGCAGCTTTTGAGCGCCTCAGCAATGAAGGTGCCGTAATCCTCCACGGACAGCTGGCGGCCGGGCTTGGGTGTGCCGCCAAAACCAGGCAGGTCCAACGCATAGGCAGGCGCGTTCGCGGCCAGGACTCCATGCAGCCGTGCCAAATACCGATGCGACACGCCAATGCCGTGAATCAAGATGTATGCCGGCTCATTCCGGGGCTCTGCGCCCGGTTCCGGCGGAGGCGTGCCCTCGGTCCAGAGAATCCGTCCGGTCAGGCCCATCACCTCGACGTCGGCGGACAGGAGTGTTGCCGCTTTGGAGCGCGCCTTGCCCAGCGCGTTCACTGGTTCTCCAAGCGCTGCAGGAACACGGGAGCCCCTGGCCCGCTCACTTCATGGGCTCCGATGGGCCGACCGGAGACGGCCAACAGCAGGGCCAGGGCGGAGCCTTCAACCGCCGGACCGTTGCCATGACGGAATGACGTGTCAGTTGCTACCAAGCGCCAGCCCTCAGCGATTTCCTTGCCGCCACCCATTTTGGTGGTGGTCTTCACTTGGTAGCTAAGGGCGGTGGCCACGTGCTCGGCTGGGTATTCGCGGTGGATCCCCAAAGGGCGCCGGATATCCTCTCCGTGGACGAACGCCTCAACCAACCGGGTAGCCAAACTCGCCGGCGGGCCCGAGGTCCGCGAAAGCACCGCGCGCAGCCCGTTCAACGTCTGCGCAGGTTCTGGTGTCTTTTCGCGCTCCACACCTACGGCGTTATCACGGTCGAAGTCCATTCGGGAGGCAACCAGCCGGCGGATGAAGCTCAACCTCGTCGTCTTGGCGCTGTCGATCACATGAGCCAGGACGTCGTGCACGTTCCAACCGGCACACAGCGACGGCGTCTGCCATTGAGCTGCCGGAAGCGGCTCCAAATCCTGCAACAGGACACGGCGTTCATGGTGCACCACGGGCCAGACGGTGGAAGGTTTACTTGAAGCCATACCGCTATTGAACAGCATGCTGGCGACTCGGGACGGCTAGCCGTGGGAATCGGTGGACTCGTCAGCCCCTGCGCTCGCCTCGGCCTGCTGCCTCTTCTTCTGCGTTTCCAACCAAGCCATGATGGCAGCCTGCCGGATGCGACGATGCGTTCCCCGGTACTCCACCGGGATCTCGCCTCGGTCGGTCATGTTGCGCAGATAGGTGTGAGAGATGCCCGCGAGCTCTGCGGCCTGCGATGTGGTGAGCATTTCCTCGACGCTGCCCACCGTCACTGTTTCGCCGCGGCTCAGTCTCGCGAGGAGATCGACGACGGCGTCCCTCGCCTCAGTCGGTAGGCGGTGGACCGTGCCATCCACGAACACGGTGATGTCGTTGCTGTCCTCAAGGGAGCGCGCCAGATTCCGGGCGTCATCGGCGGGGAGGCCAGCCGTGACGCGGGGAGCTATCAATGCCATGGCAGAAGCCTAGCCTGTGGGAGTGGGGGGCCTGAGTGAGCTACCCATTTCGATGACTAGCTGCGGGCAGTGCCGTGCGCACGGCACGATGTGCAGCCTGGCCGCGAAACGGGTGAGGGCAGCCAACCCGGGCAGCCTACAACGACGCTCGGAGCTCCGCGGCGTTGGCCAACTCTGCAGCCAACCCTTCACGTTCCACGGGGTTCAGGGCCAGGGAGTCCACGGAATCCAGGGCTTGCGCCGCGAACTCGAGGTTCCCGATGCGTAGCTGCAACTCAGCGAGATACACCAGCAGCGGTAGCTTTTCCACGTCCGGGGCATCCGCATGACGTGACAACCCGGCCTCAAGCACCGATATCGCTATGGCGTCATCCCCGCGGGCATCTCCTTGCCGCGTAGCGTTCATCAGTACTCTTTCCAGGCGGCTCTCCGAGCCGTTGCCATCTTCCTCCGTTGCCCCCAGAGCGTAGATTCGTAGCCAATTCCCTCCCGGGTCCACAACGGTGAACCCGGCCGCTGTCCCCTGTTTCCTGCGGGGCCGAGTGATCCGGGGGATTCCGGAAATCGGCAACTTCCCGAAGGCAGCACGAAGTCCGGCGGCGAACTCGTCGTAAAGCACACCCGTATCCGGGACCAGCAGGATCGCGCTGCCCATGGAATTCTCCGGCGCGAAGGCTTCCAAGCCGAAAAAGTGGAGGTCGATCCCGCCCCTGTTGAAGCACACATACGGGTTCGGCCGGGCCTGCCGAAAGGTCAGTGTGAAGCCCAGCGCCTCGTAGAACGGCACGACGTCGTCCACGTTTTGGCACGGCAGGATAGGGATCACGTGCTCGTTCATAAACCGAACCTACCCCCAGCCGGCCCAGCGAGCTACCCGATTCGGGGGTTCCCTGCCGGCCATGCCGTGCGCACGGCATGGCCGGCAGGGAACCATCGAAACGGCCGCCCGGCAACAACTACTCCGCGTCCAGGTCCGTCTCCAGCAGCCTCACCAGTGCGTCCAGCGCAGCGTCGGCTCCGTTGCCCTCGGCCCGCAGCACAACGACGTCGCCCTTAGCGGCGCCGAGCGTCATGAGCGAAAGGATGCTGGCGGCGTCGAGCGCGTCATCGGCAGGTTCGCCTTGCATGGCAATGGTGACCTCCACGGGCTGCTCGCCGGCGGCTTCCGCGAACAGGGCGGCAGGCCGGGCGTGCAGGCCGGAGCGGCTGGCGATGGTGGCTGTGCGTTCGGGCATGGTTTCTCCTTTGACAGAAAACAAACTGAGGTTAGAGGCCGAGTTCTTCGAGGACGGGGAGCTTGGCGCGGACCCAGTCCCGGGCCTCAAGAGCGCTGGGCGCGGAGAGGGCGAGCGTGGCCAGCTCCTGGGCCTGCTCCAGCGTGACGGTTTTCAGCACAGTCCCGACGGCGGCCAAGGAGCGCGCGGTCATGGACAGTGTGGTCACACCCAAGCCGGTCAGTACGACCGCAAGCGCAGGGTCAGCTGCTGCCTCACCACAGACACCCACGGGCTTGGCAGTACCTTCGCGACCAGAGCTTTCCTGCTCCGCACCTTCGACGGTGAGCTGCACGAGCCGAAGCACGGCAGGCTGCCACGGAGTGTTGAGTTCGGCGAGCGGTCCAAGCTGGCGGTCGGCGGCCATGGCGTACTGGGTGAGGTCGTTGGTGCCCAAAGAGGCAAATCCGACTTCGCGCAGCACGGTGGCAGCGGTCAACGCAGCAGAGGGAACTTCCACCATGACACCCGGCGTCTGGATTCCGGCGGCGGCACACAGTGAGGCGAACCGTCCGGCTTCGGCGGCCGTCGAGATCATGGGGGCCATGACCCAAACGTCTGCCTCGGACTCCGAAGCTGCCCGGGCGATGGCCTCGAGCTGACGCTCCAGGACGCCTGGTGTGGTGAAATCGGTGCGGTAACCGCGGACACCCAGTGCAGGGTTGGGCTCGGTGGCATCCGTGAGGAAGGGGAGCGGCTTGTCGGCGCCCGCGTCAAGGGTGCGGAGGACCACCTTCTTGCCCGGGAACGCGTCGAAGACGGCTTTGTAGGCTGCGGCTTGCTCATCCACGGAGGGTTCGGTGTCCCGCTCCAGGAAGCAGAACTCCGTGCGGAACAGGCCCACTCCCTGGGCACCCAAAGCGGCAGCTGCCACGGCGTCCTTGGCTCCACCGACGTTGGCGAGGAGCGGCACCAAGTGGCCGTCCGCCGTCGTGCCGTTTCCGTCGAATTCGGCGAGGGTGGCGGAGGTTTCCGCCCAGGCCGTAGCGGCCGCACGGTGCTCGTCGGTGGGCGAAACGGCAATGAAGCCAGCCGCGCCGTCCACGTACACTTCGGTTCCATCCGCGATGTCGTCAACACCATGGGCTGCAACCACGGCGGGCAGGCCGAGCGAACGCGCAATGATGGCAGTGTGGGACTGCGGGCCGCCGCCTGAGGTCACCAGCGCCTGCACCACCGCGGGATTCAGTGTTGCGGTGTCGGCGGGAGCGAGGTCCTCGGCCACCAGGATGAAGGGCGTGTCGGAGGCAGGAATGCCGGGAGCGGGGACGCCGCGAAGTTCGGCCACGATGCGGGCGCGGACATCCAGGACGTCGGTGGCACGCTCGGCCATGTAGCCGCCCAGGTTGTGCAGCATTTCGGAGACGGACGCACCGGCTTCCCAGATGGCCCTCTCTGCAGAGGAGCCGGCGTTGATGAGCTTGCTCGCGGATTTCAGGAGCATCGTGTCTTTGGCCATGAGGGCTGTGGCTTCGAGGACGGCCTTGCCGTCGCCGGAAGCGCTGTCCGCACGTCCCTTGAGTTCGTCATGGACCGCTTGCGCAGCCGCTTTCAAGCCCGCGACGGCGTCTTCCGGGCTCACGTCCGCAGCCAATCGATCTCCCGACGGCGGCTCACTCACCGGCTTGGGCATCTGGCGGACGGAACCAATGATGCGGCCAGGGCTTA
Organism: Paenarthrobacter sp. GQ52; assembly: GCF_059759005.1. NCBI lineage: Bacteria > Bacillati > Actinomycetota > Actinomycetes > Micrococcales > Micrococcaceae > Paenarthrobacter > Paenarthrobacter sp. GQ52. Next base: position 108,978 of record NZ_JCAXEJ010000007.1, on the reverse strand, counting down.
CCCCTACTCCTTGGAAATTCTGCACTGAATCCTCTGTTCCTGCTTGTTGGTTCAGGCCCTCCGGCGACGGCACCGGGAGCCTCGAAAACTAGCCTACAAAATTCCTTTGTGAGCCACTTCATATAGCAACGCTATAGGTGCTAGGGTAGCGGTTATGAGTTTCGATGACCAGCTTCCGCCTAAAATTCGGTTGCTTCGCGCAGCTGCCGAATTGCTGGCGAATTCGGAGGGGTCAGCAGTCTCGACGCGCCAGATCACCAAGCTTGCCGGGGTTACGGCGCCAACGCTCTACCACCACTTTGGCGACAAAGAAGGCCTGTTCGACGCCGTCGTATCAGCCGGATTTGAAGAGTATGTGGCGGGGGAGCGGGATTTTGCACCGTCCGGGGAGCCCTTGGAAGACGTCCGGCGAATGTGGGATAACCACGTTCAGTTCGGGCTGAGCCAACCCCATCTTTACCTGGTCATGTTCGGCAACATCAGGCCGGAGAGTCGCCCGGCAATCGTGGCCGATGCTGAAGCGCTTCTGGAGGAGATGCTGAACAAGGCCGCCATCGCCGGCCAGATCAACGTGCCGCCCCGGGAAGCGGCGCGGAGCATCCTTGCGGCCAACGTGGGCGTCACGCTCATGCTGATCGCTGAACCGGTGGAGGAACGGAATCTCGAGCTCTCAACCATGACCCGGGATTCCATGATTTTTGCCGTCTCCACGGACACCGCCCGTGGCGCCGCAGCGGAGGACTCCGGTAAGTCCTCGGTAGTTGTTGCGGCAATCGCCCTGAATGCGGCACTGCAGGCCTCGCATTCGGACCAACTTTCCAGCTCTGAACTGAAGCTTTTCCTTGAATGGCTTCACCGCATTTCCAGCAGCTCCTAAGGCTGCGCTCTCTCGATCTATATCGACTGACCCCGCGCCGCCGCGGGACACACGTTAGGAATTCACATGGCAACAGAGACAGTTGCGAAGCCCCGCACCAGCGTGCGCGTTGGTGTCCAAAAGTTCGGAACATTCCTGTCCGGCATGATCATGCCCAATATCGGCGCCTTCATCGCCTGGGGTCTTATCACGGCCCTGTTCATCGAGAAGGGCTGGATTCCAGTTGCGGAACTGGGCGGTTTCGGCACGAACGCCGAGGGTGATCCCAACGTGGGCATTGTCGGTCCAATGGTCACGTACCTCCTTCCGATCCTGATCGCCTACACAGGCGGCCGAATGGTTTACGACGTCCGGGGCGGCGTAGTCGGTGCCATCGCGACCATGGGCGTCATCGCAGGTACTGACGCGCCGATGTTCATCGGGGCCATGATCATGGGTCCGCTGGGTGCCTGGACCATGAAGAAGATCGATGCCCTGTGGGACGGCAAGATCCGCCCCGGTTTCGAGATGCTGGTCAACAACTTCTCCGCCGGTATCTGGGGCGCGTTGTTGGCTTTGGGCGGCTTCTACGGCCTTTCCTGGGTAGTCCAGCGCTTCACTGACGGTGCCGGTGCAGTTGTGGGGTTCCTGGTCAACAACGGCCTGCTGCCACTGACCAGCATTTTCATCGAGCCGGCCAAGGTCCTCTTCCTCAACAACGCCATCAACCACGGCGTGCTCACTCCACTTGGCATTCAGCAGTCGCTGGAACAGGGCAAGTCCATCCTCTTCCTGCTTGAAGCGAACCCCGGTCCGGGTATGGGCATCCTGCTGGCCTACATGTTCTTCGGCCGCGGCGCCGCGAAGGCTTCGGCTCCCGGTGCTGCGATCATCCACTTCCTCGGTGGTATCCACGAGATCTACTTCCCGTATGTCCTGATGAAGCCCATCCTGATCCTCGCTGCCATTGGTGGTGGCATGACGGGCATCGCGACCCTGGCCATCACCAATTCCGGCCTGGTTGCTCCTGCCGCGCCGGGTTCCATCATCGCGGTACTGGCCCAGACGTCACGTGACAGCTACGTTGGTGTGATTCTTGCCGTCATCCTGGCCACGGCCGTGTCCTTCCTCATTGCTGCAGTCATCCTGCGCACGTCCAAGAACAAGGGTGAGGACGACCTCTCCGCAGCCACATCCCGCATGGAGGCCATGAAGGGCAAGAAGAGCTCCGTCTCCTCGGCACTTACCGGTAACAGCGCTGGCGCCCAGGCCGGTACCGTCCTCACTCGCCCCGTCCAGAACATCGTGTTCGCTTGCGACGCCGGGATGGGTTCCAGTGCCATGGGTGCCTCGGTCCTGCGCAATAAGATCAAGGCCGCCGGCTTCCCGGAGGTCAAGGTCACTAACTCGGCCATCGCCAACCTCAACGACAGCTACGACGTTGTGGTCACGCACCAGGACCTGACCGAACGCGCCCAGCCGCGGACGGCCAGCGCAGTTCACTACTCGGTGGACAACTTCATGAACAGCCCCAAGTACGACGACATTGTTGAACTGGTTCGGAGCAGCAACAGTGAAGGCGCTGCAGCTGAAACAGGCACGACGGCGGAATCCACTGCCGGAGCCCAGCCCACCGCCGCCGCCACCTCAGTAGCCGCCGGCCACGGTGCGCATGTCGCCGAGCCGGTTGCCGCCGTCGAAGGTCAAGCCGCCGAAGGTAAAGGTGTCCTGCTCCGCGAAAGCGTGGTCCTGAACGGAACGGCAACGGACCGTGACGCAGCGATCGACGAAGCGGGCAAGCTCCTGCTGGACCGCGGTGCCGTTGATGTCAGCTACGTCCATGCCATGCACGAGCGCGAGGAATCCGTGTCCACGTACATGGGCAGCTTCCTGGCCATCCCGCACGGCACCAACGATGCCAAGGAACACATCAACCACTCGGCGGTGTCCATCATCCGTTACCCGGAGGGCATCGACTGGGGCGGCAAGCAAGTGAAGTTCGTGGTCGGCGTGGCTGGCCTCAACAATGAGCACCTCCACATCCTGTCCTCGATTGCGAAGATCTTCACCAGCAAGGCGCAGGTGGCCCAGCTGGAGGAAGCGACCACGGTTGATGAAGTTTTGGAGCTGTTCGGAAAGGTCAACGCATAGTGAAGGCAGTTCATTTTGGGGCAGGCAATATCGGGCGTGGCTTCGTGGGTCTGCTGCTTCACGAGGCCGGCTATGAGGTGGTGTTCGCGGATGTTGCGGACGCGCTGATCAGCCAGCTCGCCTCGGCAAGCAGCTACGACGTCCACGAGGTGGGCGAGAACCCGGCGGTCAAGACCGTTAGGGGCTTCCGTGCCTTCAATTCCGCTTCGCAGGAAGCCGCTGTTGTGGAGGAAATCTCGACGGCGGATGTGCTCACCACTGCTGTGGGGCCGCACATCCTGAAGTTCGTGGCACCGGTGATCGCCCGCGGGCTGGCCGCCCGGCCCGCGGACTTGCCACCCCTTCAGGTCATGGCCTGCGAGAACGCCATCAACGCCACGGATCTCCTCCACACGGAGATCCGGGCAGCTTGGGACGACTCCGCCGGCGACCTGGACACCGTCGCGGTTTTTGCCAACACCGCAGTGGACCGCATTGTCCCTAACCAAGCACCGGGCCAGGGCCTGGACGTCACGGTTGAGACGTTCTACGAGTGGGTCATCGACCGTACGCCGTTCGGTGGCAACGCGCCGAACATCCCCGGAGCCACCTTCGTGGATGAGCTGGGCCCGTACATCGAGCGCAAGCTGTTCACGGTAAACACCGGTCACGCGTCGGCGGCGTATTTCGGTTACCAGGCCGGGCTGGCGAAGATCTCCGATGCCATGGCGGATCCGTCTGTTGCCGCGAAGGTCCGGGCGGTGCTGGAGGAAACCAAGGAACTGCTGGTGGCCAAGCACGCGTTCGTTGAGGCCGAGCAGGAGGCCTATGTGCAGAAGATCCTGTCCCGTTTCACCAACCCGCACCTGCCGGACACCGTGAATCGAGTGGGCCGGGCGCCCTTGCGGAAGCTCAGCCGACACGAGCGGTTCATCGGTCCCGCCGCGGAGTTGGCCGAGCGTGGCGTGACGCCGGTGGCCCTGCTCGAGGCGATGTCCGCGGCCCTCCGTTTCGACGACGGCAACGACGATGAAGCCGTGGAGCTCGCCAACATGCTGACCGACTTGGACCCGGCTGCCGCCGTCGAGCGCATCACGGAACTTACGCCGTCGCACCCGCTGTTCCCGGCCGTCCAAAAGCTCGTGGAGGATCGTCAGGCCGAAGCGTAAGCGCCACCCGAAAGTAACAAAGGCTCTCCGGCGGGAGAAAAACAAGTGAGTTCCGTCACTTTTTACCGCCGGAGAGCCTTTCGGTTTTGAAGTTAGCCTCACCTTACTAATAGAGTCAAAAAGCAATTAGGCAACATATCTATGACTTATTAGTGAGTGGAGTACTGGAGTGAAAAAGAGGCTGTCGAGCTACATTGGGGCACTGGCTGCAGGCGCAGCCTTGCTGACCGTTACGGCGTGTGGCGGCGGGGCCACCGCATCCTCGCAGACCGAGGAAGCCGGCACCATCACCATCGAGCACGCCCAAGGCTCCACGACCAACGTTCCTGTGAACCCGGCCAAGGTTGTCACGTTCGACCTCGGCGTCCTGGACACCATGAACGCGCTCGGGGTCGAGCCCACCGGTGTTCCCGAAGCAAGCTACCCGGAAGCGCTCAAGAAGTTCTCCGACGCCAAGTACACCAAGGTGGGCTCGCTCAAGGAGCCGGACTTCGAGGCCGTCAGCTCCGCCGCGCCGGATCTCATCATCGTCTCCGGCCGCACCGCCGGCGCCTATGAGGAATTGAGCAAGATCGCACCTACCATCGACCTCGCCGTGGATGCCGCCAAGCCCATGGAAAGCTTCAAGGCACAGACGGAGAAGCTCGGCAAGATCTTCAAGAAGGAAGACGAGGTCGCCTCCAAGCTCGCAGAGGTGGACAAGACCGTTGCGGACACCAAGACCAAGGCGGCCTCGGCTGGCAAGGGCCTGATCGTCCTCACCTCCGGCGGCGAAGTTACCGCGTACGGCGCTGGCTCCCGCTTCGGCATCATCCACGACGTCCTGGGCGTCCCCACCGCTGCCGACGTCAAGTCGGAGGGCTCCCACGGCGAGGCTGTTTCCTTTGAATACATCAAGGAGACCAACCCGGACATCCTCTACGTCATCAACCGCGACACCGCGATCGGCACCGCAGGCTCCACCGCCAACCCGATCCTGGACAACGAGCTCGTGAAGTCCACCAACGCGGCCAAGAACAACAAGATCGTCAACCTGGATCCCGCCGGCTGGTACATCGTTGGCTACGGCTTGAACAACGTTCAGGCCATGGTCACGGCAGTGGCCGATTCTGTCGCCTGATACTGCCTCACCTGAAATCCTGACGTGACAACTACAGCCGTGCGCCCCACGGCGCCAGCAAGCCGCAACCGGACTGGCGAGACCGCCCGCCTGGTTGCGGCTGCTGCCGTTGTGCTGGTGATCGCGGTCGGAAGTATCTTCGTTGGGGTCAGTGATGTCTCGCTGCCCGCATTGTTGGCGAACGACGCCGGTGCTTGGGAAATCTTCTGGGTCTCCCGGGTGCCGCGCACCGTGGCCGTGGTCCTGGCCGGGATGGCCGTCGCCGTTGCCGGGCTGATCATGCAGCTCATGGCCCGGAACCGCTTTGTGGAGCCGTCCACCGTGGGCACCGTTGAGTCAGCGACGCTCGGGATCCTGGTGGTCACAGTGCTTGCTCCGGACTCTCCGATTCTCACCAAGATGCTGGTGGCTTCTGTGTTCGCCGTGCTGGGCACGGCGCTCTTCCTGGCCATTCTCCGTAGACTGCCCGCCCGTAACACCCTGCTGATTCCGCTGGTGGGCATCATGCTGGGCGGCATCATTGCTGCCGTCACCACGTTCTTTGCCTACCGCTTCGATCTCCTCCAGACCCTAAGTAACTGGATGATCGGCGACTTCTCCGGCGTGCTCCGTGGACGGTATGAACTGCTGTGGATCGTGGCTGTGCTGGTACTGGTGGGCCTCTTTGCTGCCGATCGCTTCACCGTGGCCGGCATGGGGCAGGATTTCACCACCAACCTTGGCCTGAACTACGCCCGGACCATGCGGCTCGGCCTGATGATTGTCTCGTTGATTTCGGCTGTTGTGGTCACCACCGTGGGGGCCGTGCCCTTTCTCGGCCTGGTGGTTCCCAACATCGTTTCCCTGCTGTTCGGCGACAACCTCCGCCGTGCGGTTCCTTGGACAGCCCTTTTTGGAGCGGCATTCGTGTTGGTCTGCGACATTATCGGCCGGACCATCCGCTTCCCCTACGAGGTTCCCGTGGGCATGGTCATGTCCGTGCTGGGCGCCATCCTCTTCCTCTTCCTGCTTTTGAGGAAACGCAATGCCTGAAACATTCCTGGCCACACCCCGCCTCTCCGCCCGCACCCGCATGCGCGACGCCATCCGAAGTACCCCGCCGGGACTGGTGATCGCCGCTTTGGCGATTGCCGCCGTCGTGCTTGTTGCCGTTTTCCTGACGATCGACCTCAAAGGCAACATCGCCTACATCCTGCCGCGGCGGGCCATCAAGGTGTCAGCGATGCTGCTGGTGGCTGTGGCGGTGGGTGTTTCCACGCTGCTCTTCCAGACCGTGACGGCCAACCGGATCCTGACGCCTTCCATCATGGGCTTCGATTCCCTGTACATCCTGGTGCAGACCGCGCTGGCGTTCGTTGCCGGTGCCGCGACGCTGGCGACCGCTCCTTCCACGCTCAAGTTCGGGGTGGAGATCCTGCTGATGGTGGGGTTCAGCGCATTCCTTTACCGGTGGATGTTCACGGGTGCCACGCGATCGCTGCACCTGCTGTTGCTCGTGGGAATCGTGCTCGGTACCTTGTTCCGTGGTTTCTCCTCGCTCCTGCAGCGGCTGATGGAACCGAGCGAATTCATCATCCTGCAGGACCTGTTCTTTGCCAGTTTCAACAACGTGGATCCAGGGTTGCTGGGGGTTTCCGCTGTGCTGATTGCCCTTGTGTGCGTTGCTGTGTGGCGCATGCGGCACACTTTGGACGTGCTGGCGCTGGGCCGTGAAGTGGCCATCAACGTGGGCGTCGATCACAAACGCGTGGTGATGGGGGTGCTGCTCGCGTGCTCGCTGCTGGTGGCGATTTCCACTGCTCTTGTGGGGCCGGTGACGTTCTTCGGGCTCTTGGTTGTCAGCCTCGGTTACCAGCTCTGCCGTGGATTCCGGCATGCGTGGCTGCTGCCGATCGTGGTCCTTATTGGTGCGATCGCACTGGTGGGCGGCCAGTTGTTACTGGAACGGGTGTTCGGTTTCGCCACTGCCTTGAGCGTCATCATCGAGTTCACGGGCGGCATCCTCTTCCTTTACCTGTTGTTGAAAGGCTCGCTGAAATGACCACTGTTATGACCGGGGTCCGTCCATGATTACCGTCCGCAACGTGACCAAGCGCTACGGCGGCACCACCGTGCTGGATGACGTGTCCTGCGATATTCCACGCGGCGGCATCACGTCCATCATCGGTCCCAACGGGGCCGGCAAGTCCACGCTGCTCTCACTGATTAGCCGACTGCAGCCCATGGACGCCGGGGGAGTGTCCGTTGCCGGCTTGGACGTCACCGCGACGCCCAGCATGGAACTCGCCAAGACCATGGCCATCCTCCGGCAGGAAAACCACCTCACGATGCGGCTCACGGTCCGTGACCTCGTGGCATTCGGGCGCTTTCCGCACAGCGGCGGGCGGCCAACGGTTGAGGATCTTGAGCACGTTGACGAGGCCATCCGCCAGCTGGACCTCACCTCCATGGCTGACAAGTTCGTAGACGAGCTCTCCGGCGGACAGCGTCAGCGTGCCTACATCGCCATGGTCCTGGCCCAGGACACGGAATACCTGTTGCTGGACGAGCCGCTCAACAACCTGGACATGAAGCACTCCGTGGAAATGATGCGGCTGCTGCGGCGTTTGTCCGATGAGCTCGGAAAGACCATCGTGCTGGTGGTGCACGACATCAACTTTGCATCCTGCTACTCGGACACCATCCTGGCCATGAAAAATGGCCGCCTCATCCATCAGGGCACACCCGCGGACATCATGCGTGCGGGGATGTTGCACGACGTCTACGACATCGATATCCGCATAGAGGAGATCGACGGCAACCGCATCGGCGTGTACTTCGCCTGACGCTCCTGCCGACAGAAGAAAGCGCGACGTCGGCACCCAAGCCCGGGTGCCGACGTCGTAATTTCTGCTTGCTTCAGCGTTAGCGCGCTGCCGCGGCTTCAGCTTCGGACATTGCTTTCCACTCGGCCACGCGGGCCTGATGCAGGGGCGACTTGCGGACCACAGCGTAGGCAACGCCGAGGATGGCGAACCAGATGGGCGTCACCAGCAGCGCGGTGAGCGTATCCGGCTGCGTGGTCAGGGCCCACACGAGGAACGCGAAGAACGCGAACACCACCCACACCATGGGGATGCCGCCTGGCATCTTGAACGGCGAGGCCGCGTGCTGATCGGGGCGGCGTTTACGGTACACCAGGTAGCTGGCCAGGATGATCGACCAGACGAACATGAAGCAGACGGCGGACACGGTAGTCACCATGTCGAATGCCACGCCAACGTCTTTGCCCGCGTACAGAAGGGCGACGCCGGCCAGCAGCAGGACGCAGGAGAGGAACAGTGCGTTCTGGGGTACTTTGCGGCTGGAGAGGCGGCCGAAGAGCTTGGGTGCGTCGCCGTCGTGGGCCAGGCCGTACACCATGCGGGACGTGGAGTAGATGCCCGAGTTGGCCGACGACATAGCCGAGGTGAGCACTACGAGGTTGACCACGGTAGCTGCCATGCCAAGGCCGGCGAGCGAGAACATGGCGATGAACGGGCTCTGGCCCGCCTTGAATTCTGTCCACGGGGTGACGGACATGAGGATGATGAGGGCGCCTACGTAGAAGAGCATGACGCGCAGGGGAATGGCGTTGATGGCGCGGGGGAGGTTGTGCTCCGGGTTCTTGGTTTCAGCGGCGGCGGTGCCCACCAGTTCGATGCCCACGAACGCGAAGACGGCAATCTGGAAGCCGGCCACGAAGCCCATGAATTCCTTGGGGAAGAAGCCGCCGTGGCTCCAGAGGTTGGTGAAGCTCGCGGTTCCTGCGTTGGACTGGAAGCCGGTGAAGATCATCACCAGGCCCACCACGATCAGCGCCACAATGGCCACGATCTTGATGAGGGCGAACCAGAATTCTGTCTCACCGAAGGCCTTCACTGTGGGCAGGTTGAGGAGCAGCAGGATGATGATGGTGGCGATACCCGGGATCCAGAGTTGGATTCCCGGCCACAGTTCGTTGGCGTAGCCAGCAATCGCAATGACGTCTGCCACGCCGGTGACTACCCAGCAGAACCAGTAGGTCCACCCGGTGAAGAAGCCTGCCCAGGGGCCCAGGAGATCGCCTGCGAAGTCGCTGAAGGACTTGTAGTCCAGGTTGGACAGCAGCAGCTGGCCCATGGCCCGCATGACGAAGAACAGCATGAATCCGATGATCATGTACACAAAGATCACGGAGGGGCCGGCGACGGAGATGGTTTTGCCGGAGCCCATGAAGAGGCCGGTTCCGATGGCGCCGCCGATGGCAAGGAGCTGAATGTGGCGGTTGCTGAGCGAGCGTGACAGGTGGGGCTCGCTGTCCCTGCTGGAGACGTGGAGCTTCCCCTGTGTTGTCTGATCGGACATTAGTTCAAGAACCCTTCAAAGGACCCGTCAAAATGGTGACGGCCGTTACAAATCTGTTCGATAAAGCTATAGCTAATGCCTGGCTCATGGCGAATCGGTCTGCATGGCGAAAGCTCCCGCCCTGGTTGGAGGGGGAGCTTAGGCCGTGATTGGCGCCGTATTTTGGCTGCGGCGGCTAGGCGATCTGGCGCTTGTAGGCAGCTGTGGCAAAGACGTAAGAGACGATGAGGATCCCCAGGCACCAAGCCAGGGCCAGCCAAATATCGCCACCCACCGGGCGTTGGGCGAACAGGTCCTGGATGGTGTTCACGATTGACGTTACCGGCTGGTTTTCGGCGAACCAGCGGACCGGGCCGGGCATGGTCTCCGTCGGAACGAAGGCCGAGCTGATGAAGGGCAGGAAGATCAGCGGATAGGAGAACCCACCGGCGCCATCCACCGATTTCGCTGAGAGGCCCGCGATGATCGCAATCCACGTGAGCGCCAAAGTGAAGAGTGCCAGGATGCCTGCGACGGCCAGCCAGTCCAGCACGTTGGCAGAAGTGCGGAAGCCCATGAGGAGTGCCACCAGGACGATGATCACCAGCGAGAGTCCGTTGGCCACCAGCGACGTCAGCACGTGCGCCCAGAGAACCGAAGAGCGTGCGATCGGCATCGACTGGAACCGCTCGAAGATGCCGCTCTGCATGTCCGTGAACAGCCGGACTGCCGTGTAAGCGATGCCGGAGGCGATCGCGATCAACATAATGCCCGGGAGCAGGTAGTTTACGTAGTTCTCGGTGTCGGTCCTGATGGCTCCGCCGAACACGTAGACGAACAGCAGCATCAGGGCGATCGGGGTGATCGCAGTGGTGATGATGGTGTCAACGCTCCGGAAGATGTGCCGCATGGAACGGCCCAGCAGGACGGAGGTGTCTGCGAAGAAATGGGTGTTCATGACCTGTCCTTTACTGACTCGTTGGTACCTGTTCCCACCAGGGCCAGGAAGATGTCCTCCAGGCTCGGCTGCTTCTCCACGTACTCCACCTTGGCCGGTGGCAGCAGCTGCTTGAGCTCGGAGAGGGTGCCATTGGCAATGATGCGTCCGGCGTGCAGGATGGCAATCCGGTCCGCGAGCTGCTCGGCTTCGTCCAGGTACTGCGTGGTGAGCAGGACCGTGGTTCCTTGCTTGGCGAGATTCTTGACAATCTGCCATACCTCCAGCCGGGCCTCCGGGTCGAGGCCGGTAGTGGGTTCGTCCAGGAAGATCACCTTCGGGTCGCCGATCAGGCTCATGGCAATGTCCAGGCGCCGACGCATACCGCCGGAGTACGTCGCCACCTTTCGGGGCCCTGCCTCGGTGAGGCTGAACTGCGCCAGCAGCTCGTCCGCGATGCCGCCCGGGTTCTTCAAGTGACGCAGCTTGGCCACCAGGACCAGGTTCTCCTTGCCGGTCAGGACTTCATCCACGGCCGCGAACTGCCCGGTGAGGCTGATGGACTGTCTCACCCGAAGCGACTCGGAGGCGACATCAAAGCCCTCGACGGCGGCCGAGCCGGCATCCGCTTTGAGCAGTGTGGACAGGATCTTCACCATGGTGGTCTTGCCCGCTCCATTGGAGCCCAGCAAGGCAAAGATACTGCCCGAGGCTACCTCAAAGTCCACACCCCGGAGCACGTGGAGATCCTTGTAGGACTTCTCAATGCCCTCTACGCGGATTGATGCAGCGGTCATGATTCCGCCTCCTTCGCGTTATCGATTGCCTTGGTAAGGCGCTCGCGTTCCTTGTCGATCCAGCGCTTACCGCCGTAGGCCTGGGCGAAGCTCTCGGCGAATTCGATGGGATCTCCGCCCACGATTTCGCCCACGGGCGTACCGTCGATTGCGGCCCGTTCCCATAGGTCAGCCAGGTCGGTAAACATCTGCACCATGGTGTCGCCCTCAGTGACGCCGCCGTAGTACATCAGGTACCGGTTGAAGGCGGTGGCTACGGTCAGGTAGGGCTCAGGCAGGGCATTCATCCTTGCCTTGGCTTGCTTGTACTGCTTCTTCTGTTCGAGTGATCCGGTGACCAGTTCGATCCATTTCGCTGCCATGCCATTTTCCTTCCTTGCGGAGCTCTTCAATCCGTCCGGACAGGAAGCTCCATGTGTTCCAGAATTCGTTCAGTTCGTTTTCGCCCTGTGCATTGAGCGTGTACACCTTGCGGGGCGGCCCTTTTTCGGACGGACGTTTCTCAACGTCCACCAGCCCCTTTTGCTCGATCCTGACCAGCAGCGCATACACGGTGCCTTCAGCGATCTCAGTAAATCCCTGCTCCCGGAGCAGCGTGGTGATCTCGTATCCGTACGCTGCCTTCCCGGTCAGGAGGGCAAGAACGATGCCCTCCAATGTGCCTTTGAGCATCTCCGTCATTTGCTTGCCCATCGGACACCTCCCTCGCTACTCAGTATTACTAGCTACCACTACATAGTAGAACTAGGTACCGGTACCTAGCAATACTGAGTTCTGGGTTTGTTCTGTCGGATGGCAGGCTGGGGTGGTGACTACTCAATCCGGTGCCGTGCCCGCTTTCTTTACCGCCGCCGTCGAACGTGGAACCTTCACCCTCAGGCGTGCACGGAAAGGCGACCTGCCGCGGATCCTCGCGTTACTGGCCGACGATCAGCTGGGCGCTACCCGCGAAAGTGCCGGCGATTTAGTGCCGTACGAGCGGGCTTTTGACGCGATCGACGCCGACCCCGCACACCTTCTGGTGGTGGGCGAACTCGACGGCGATGTTGTGGCTACCTTCCAGCTCAGCTACATCCCGGGCCTCTCGCGCAAGGGGTCCTGGCGGGCGCAGATCGAGGCGGTTAGGGTTTCTGAGGTGTTGCGGGGGCAGGGTGTGGGTGCGCTCGTGATCCAGTGGGCTATTGACCAGGCCCGGGAGCGTGGCTGCTCGCTGGTGCAGCTCACCACGGATAAGTCCCGCGTTTCGGCTCATCGTTTCTATGAGCGGCTTGGCTTTGTCGCGAGCCACGAGGGCATGAAACTCACGCTGTAGGAGAGTGCCTTGTCCCTGTTTTCCACATAGGGAAATTCCCGCCTTACCGTGCCCCTGACCCCGCTGGAAGAGTTGGGCCATGGAGACGATTCGGGAGCGGCAAGGCATTGACACCGGTTCATGTGCCTCCGGGGTTGGGAACAAAGCCGGAGAGCAAGCGCTCGGTGTCCCAGCCCTCATCACACTGCTGAGGGACGTTAGCCTAGGTTCTTCCAGCGTTCAGCTGGTTGATCAGCTGCGTGGGCTCGAAGACTTGAAGTGGGCCGTTACCGGCCTGCAGGCCCGTGCCGCGGTGGCTTTGGATCTTGCGCAACGGCGTGAGCAGACAGTTGCTGGTGTTCCCGCTTCGGAGCAGGGGCAAGGTGTCGCCGCTCAGCTTGCGTTGGCCCGGCGTGAATCGCCGAACCGCGGCTCCCGTCTCCTTGGACTCGCGAAGGCGTTGGTCACCGAGATGCCGCGCACCCTGGCCGCGTTGGAATCGGGCCAGCTCAGTGAATGGCGGGCAAACTTGCTCGTAAGAGAGACGGCTGGCCTTTCCGCGGAAGATCGGTGCGCCGTGGACGAGGAACTTGCACCTGATGCGGGCACCTTCGAGGGCGCCGGCGACAAAGCAATCATCGCCGCCGCGAAAGCCGCCGCCTACCGGCGCGATCCCCGTTCCGTTGCCCAGCGTGCCAGTCATGCCGCCACGGAGCGAACAGTCACCCTGCGCCCGGCGCCGGACGCTATGACTTACCTGACTGCACTGCTTCCTGTAGCCCAAGGAGTTGCCGTCTATGCCGCGCTGACCCGCAGGGCAGACTCTGCACGTTCCGGTGGGGACTCCCGGACCCGCGGACAAGTCATGGCAGATACCCTCGTCGAACGCATCACCGGGAGGCGCGGCGGGATCAGCGGTGTCGACCTGGAGGTCATCATGACGGACCGCACGCTATTGCAGGGAGACGGCGAGCCGGCCCGGATCAAGGGCTACGGGATAGTCCCGGCGGCGTGGGCAAGAGGCCTTGTTGGCGCTGGAGGGGCTGCTGCGACGGGCGGTGGTCCGGCGCCAAAGCAGGACGAGGAGTTCGCCGTGTGGCTTCGCCGACTCTATACAGCGCCGTCCACGGGGGAACTCATCACCATGGACTCCAAGGCGCGACTCTTCCCGCCGAGGTTGAGGCGTTTTATCGAAGTCCGGGACGACACCTGCCGCACGCCCTACTGCGACGCGCCCATCAGGCATATCGATCACGTCGTCCCGTGGCGTTCAGGTGGCACCACAACCGTTGACAACGGCGCAGGACTCTGCGAAGTCTGCAATCAGACCAAGGAAAGCCCTGGCTGGACGGCGAAGCAGGTGGTCGAAGATGTCCACACGCTGGAAGTCGGCACGCCAACAGGGCATAGCTACCGATCGTCCGCACCGCCCCTGCCCGGGCATGTGCGCAGACCACCTTCACCAGTCGGGACTTGACTATTAGGTACCCTAACTATTAGGGTACCTAAATATGAGCTCTTTTGATCCGCGGCTACTTGATCTCGCACAGGAATTTCGTGAGTCACTGCGACTCGGCGTGTACATGTTCCGTCGTCTTGATCCTGAAGGTGACCTTACCGCCGCGCAACTCAGCCTGCTGTCCATGATTTCCGCCGGCGGTCTCCGCGTGGGCGATATCGCCAAGAACCTGGGCATTAAAGTCCCCAGCGCTACGGAGCAAATCATCAAGCTTGAGCGTGCAGGCCTGGTCACCCGCGAGCAGGATCCCGACGATTCGCGAGCTGTCCAAGTGGTCATCACCGAAGCCGGGACGGCCGCCGTCGCCTCTGCCAACCAGCGGCGCAACGCCATGGTGGCTGAGCTGCTGCAGGACCTCAGCCAAGACGAAATTGAACATCTCGCAGCGGCCTTGCCCGTGATCGCCAAGCTCAACAGCTCGTTCCAAAACTGAGAAACCAGCACGACTAAGAAGAACCCGCACCGACAAGGAGCCATTGAATGTCACGCCAGTTGGCTGACGCTTCAGCAAGCGCCGAAACTGTCTTGGAAGCTGAGAAAGCTTCCTTCCTCAAACAGCCCAAGGCGGTGTGGGCCACTGCGCTCGCGGCCGTTTTCGCCTTCATGGGCATCGGGCTCGTCGATCCGATTCTTCCGGCTATCGCTAAGAACCTTGAGGCATCCACAAGTGAAGTCTCGCTGCTTTTCACCAGCTACTTCCTGGTGACGGCGATTGCCATGTTGATCAGTGGATTCGTGTCCTCAAGGATCGGTGGAAAGAAGACCCTGTTGATCGGGTTGGCGATCATCGTGGTGTTCGCGTCGTTGTCGGGCCTTTCCGGCAGCGTTGAACAACTGGTGGGGTTCCGGGCAGGCTGGGGTCTTGGTAACGCATTGTTCGTTGCAACTGCCTTGGCCGTGATCGTGGGGGTGGCCAGTGGCGGCACCGGGACGGCCATCATCCTTTACGAGGCAGCACTGGGTTTGGGCATCTCACTCGGCCCGCTGCTAGGGGCCCTCTTGGGTGGCTGGCAGTGGCGCGCACCCTTCTTCGGCACCGCAGTGCTGATGGCTGCGGCCTTCATTGCACTTCTCGCATTGTTGCCTAAAACAGCCGCTCCCGCCAAGAAGTCCCGCCTCAGGGATCCGCTGCTGGCGCTCGGGCATAGGGGCCTCCGCACTACTGCCGCCAGCGCGTTGTTCTACAACTACGGCTTCTTCACCATCCTCGCCTTTACTCCCTTCATCCTCGGCATGGATGCCTATGGCATCGGGGCAGTCTTCTTCGGTTGGGGTGTTGCCGTGGCCGTGTTCTCGGTGTTCGTGGCGCCGGTGCTCCAGAAGCGGTTCGGGGCCGTCAAAGTCTTGACCGGAACACTAGCGGCGCTGATGCTCGACCTGATCGGCTTGGGATTGGCCGCTGGGCACTCGGTGACAGCCGTCGTCGTGCTTGTCATTGCGGCAGGTGCCCTTCTGGGCATCAACAACACGGTTTACACGGAACTGGCCATGGGTGTCTCTGATTCACCGCGCCCCGTTGCATCCGCCGGCTACAACTTTGTGCGCTGGATGGGTGGCGCGCTTGCACCATTCGCAGCAGCCCAGCTGGGTGAGCACTTTGGCCCGCAGGTGCCGTTCTTCGCCGGTGCCGCTGCCATGGTTATAGCTATCCTGGTCGCTTTCGGAGGACGCGGCTACCTAATATCCCACGAACCACACTTGGTGTGATCCTCCCGTGAACCACAAAAGCCCGGCGAATTGGACCAGTTCCAATCCGCCGGGCTTTTCCTGCGCTACTTTGCTTCGTCGGAGGTCACGGGCAGCGGTGCTACGGGTGCGCCTTTCGGAACGAACAGCGTTTCGGCCTGCTCCAGGGACATGCCGTTCGTTTCGGGCACCTTGAACATGACAAAGAAGAACGACGCCGCAGCGAAGGCTGCGTACATGGCGTACGTCAGCGGCAGCGAGCCTGCCGCCATGATGGGGAAGCTAAGCGTGATGGCAAAGTTAGCGATCCATTGCGCTGCGGCAGCGAGGCCAAGGGCCCGGGCGCGGATGCGGGACGGGAAGATCTCGCCCAGCAGCACCCACACGAGCGGACCCCATGAGGCACCAAAGCTGATGACGAAGACGTTGGCAGCCACAAGGGCCACGGGACCCCAAGCGCCTGGAAGACTGATTTCGGAGCCGGTACCAACAGCGGAGGAGAAGGCCAGCGCCATAACGCCGAGGGACGCGGCCATGCCGATGGAGCCGGTCAGAAGGATGGGGCGGCGGCCGATCCGGTCCACCAAAGCGATGGCTACCAGGGTCACCAGGATGTTTGTGACGGACGTGGCGACGGAGATCGTCAGGGAGTCCTTTTCCTGGAACCCGACTGCCTTCCACAGCGTGGTGGAGTAGTAGAAGATCACGTTGATGCCAACAAACTGCTGCAGCACAGACAGGATGATGCCGATCCAGACCACTGGCAGCAGGCCAAACCTGTTACCACGCAGCGAGCCCTTCTTGGTGGAGAGCTTTTCCTGTTGGATGGATTCCTGGATCTCGCGGATGTGGCGTTCGATGTCATCGCCGGGGATCAGTTTGTTGAAGATGGTGCGGGCTTGGTCTTCTTTGCCGTTGAGCACGAGGAAGTGTGGGGACTCCGGCAGGCGGAAAGCGATCCAGCCGTACACCGCGGCGGGCAAGGCACAAGCGATGAACATCCAGCGCCAGGCTTCAATGCCCAGCCACAACGTGCCGTCCGCGCCACCAGCCGAATTAGCGAGCACCGCGTCGGAAAGCAGGGCTGCGAAGATACCCGTGGTGATGGCGAGCTGCTGAAGCGATGCCAAACGGCCACGTACGTGCCGTGGCGAAATTTCCGAGATGTAAGCCGGGGCAATAACCGAGGCAAGCCCAATGCCCAGGCCGCCCACCAGCCGCCAGAAAATGAGGTCCCAAACTCCGAACGCAAGCCCGGTTCCCACTGCGCTCACCAGAAAGAGCAGTGCGCCGATTTTCATGGCGGGAATGCGGCCGTACCTGTCCGCGATCTTGCCGGCGAAGTAGGCGCCGGCGGCGCAGCCCAACAGGGCAACGGCCACGGCGAAGCCTGTTAGTGCCTCGCTCATGACGAACTCGTCCGCCATCGCATCCACGGCACCGTTGACCACGGACGAATCGAAGCCGAAGAGGAACCCGCCCACGGCACCGGCGACGGCCAGGCCGATCACCTTCCGTGAAACAGGGGGCGCGCCTTCGGGGCTGGAACTGGACATGGGTCTCCCTTGGGGAATGGGGTTTGGTAAGCGAAGTGCGGGTCGTCGTCGGCTGTCCGACGGGGACGCCGGTGCACTCGCGCTACACAGTGTGGCACGTCATATCCGCCAAGTTCCAGTCAAGTGACGGACGTGACATGCATTCAGATCATTAACGCAGTACCGCCTGTCTGGTGGCTGGGAGTTCACTGTAAGTGTCTGTAACGCGCTCTGAGTACGGTATGCAGGTGCTTGAGTCCAACAATTGAACACAAAGCATGACGACGGTTGGTGACTCATGTAGCCAAGCGGGATGCCGCCGTCGTCAGGCTGCGGGCGCTGAAGGCGCGGCTAGGAGAACTCCTTGAGTGCTGCAGTCAAAAGGTCTCCCGGTGCACCGAGGCGCGTGTGCACCCCGTGGGAAGCGATCAATTCACCGGCGATGACTACCTGCGTTACATCGCTTGCCGTCGCACTGAAAGCCAATTGCAGGGGACGGGAACCGGCAGTCCGGGTGGACGCGGGATCGACAACCATGAGGTCGCAGATCGCGCCGACCCTTAGTGCGGACGAGGCGACCGGTGTAGCCATGGAGCGCGCTGCTCCTTCCGTTGCGGCCAGCAGCAGTTCCCTCGGTGAGAACCTTCCACGCTGACCGCTGCCTAGTCGCTCTCCGTGTTCCAAGGTGCGCATTTCAATCCAAGGATCGATCACCGCGTGCTGGTCGGTGCCCAAGGCGATAGTGGCTCCGGCGTCGGAAAGTTCACGGGCGGGCCCGATCCCGTCCGCAAGGTCGGCTTCCGTGCTGGGACACATCACAACGGTGGTTGATGCTCCGCCCAGCATGGAAATATCCTGCTGAGTCAGATGCGTGGAATGGACTGCTGAAAGCCTGGGAGACAGGAGGCCGTGGCGTTCCAAAAGACCCGCGGGAGTGGTGCCGTAGGCCTCCAAACAGGCTTCGTTTTCGGCAGGCTGTTCGCTCAGGTGAATGTGAAGGGGAATGTCGCGAGGGAGTTGCTTGGCAACAACCTTCAGGGCCTCTTCGGGCACGGCGCGGACGGAATGCAGGGCGGCTCCTACGGCCACCTTCTCGGGCGGAAACTCCTGCGCTATTGCGGTCCGGAGGGAACGCAACCGGTCCAGCCACGCTTCCACATCCGTGTCCCCGAACCTTGCCTGCCCGGGACTGAGCGAGGTGCCTATTCCGCCGGACAAATACAGGGTGTCCAGAAGTGTCAGGCGGATCCCTGCCGACATTGCTGCGCGGGCAAGGGCCAACTCCATGGCGTGCGGTTCTGGGTACGCCGCACCACCGGGTTGGTGGTGGACGTAGTGGAACTCGGCCACGCTGCTGAAACCTGTCACCACCATCTCAGCGAACACTGCAGCGGCGAGTTTCTCGTACTTTTCAGGAGTCAGCTCCGACGCGCTCCGGTACATCTGCTCCCGCCACACCCAAAAATCTCCGCGCCCGTCATGCGTTCTTCCGCGGAGGATCCTGTGGAAGGCGTGCGAGTGTGCGTTGGCAGCCGCAGGAAAGACGACGCCCATCAGTTTCGTGTCGCCGGGTTGGGGCCGCGCGCCGCTTTCCATGGCGGAGATTCGGCCATTGATAGTTTCCACACGCACGCCCGTAGCTACCTCCGAAGGGCCAGTGTCGTCGTCGCCACGGCCCGCGATAACGGCGGTCTCGCACCAGAACGTGCTCATAGGAGTCCCTCCAGAACATCTGCCAATGCAACAGCACCCGCGGAGGCGTCCTCATCGGCTACGTACTCCTCGGGAGAGTGTGAGATGCCGCTCGGGTTGCGGACAAAGAGCATCGCGGAGGGGACGTGGCCGGCCAGTACGCCGGCATCATGCCCTGCGCCGGTTGCCAGCACTGGAGCTCCCGGCAGAAGGTTGGTCAGGCGACGGCTGAGGTTGGCATCAAAGTGCACAGTGTCGCTGTAGGACTCTTCAGTGAGGGTCGCGGTGCAACCTTCCGCCGCGGCGACGCCCTGGGCTGCACGGTAGATCGCTTCGATGAGTTGGGCGGTCACGGCGTCGTCGGGGTGGCGGGCGTCCAACCAAAGGTCCACGCGCGAGGCGATCACATTGGTCCCGCCCGGAACGGGCGTCAAGCGCCCCACTGTTGCACGGGCGTCGGGTTGCTTGGCAGCTGTTTCCCGAACGGCCAAGACGATCTGTGCGGCTGCAACCATCGGATCGGCGCGGTCTGCCATGAGCGTGGTGCCCGCGTGGTTGCCTTGGCCGTTGACGCTGATCTTCCAGCGGCCGTGGCCCAGGATTGAATTTCCTACCGCGATGGCAGGACCGTCCTGGCCCAAGCCCTTTCCCTGTTCGACGTGCAGTTCAACGAAGTCGCCGATGCGCGCCATGGCTTCCGGATCCGGGCCTAGATGGCGGGGATCCAGCCCATTGGAGCTGGCGACGTCGGCGAAGGAGTCGCCGTTGATATCGCGCAAGTTCAGGGCCTTCCCGACGTCGATCGCGCCGGTGAGGAGCCGCGAACCCAGGCACGCCACGCCAAAGCGCGACCCTTCTTCCTCCGGAAAAACGGTGACTGCCAGTGATCGTGGCGGCTGGACTCCACGGGCTTTGAGGATGTCGACGGCGGCCAGCGCGGAAGCGACGCCGAGCGGACCGTCGAATGCGCCCCCGCCGGGCACCGAATCGAGGTGGCTCCCGGTGACGAGGGCGCCGTCATGGGGCTTGCCCCACCATGCCCAGATAATGCCGTTCCTGTCCGTTTGGACATCGAGGCCGCGTTGCTGGGCTTGCTCGACGAACCACTCCCTGAGATCAAGTTCGGGTGTTGTATAGACGGCCCTGGAGTAGCCTCCGCGCACCGCGTCGCGGCCCACGTCCTGGATTGAGGCAAGGAGCTGATTGACGGTTTCCACGTTTTTCCTCCGATTGAAGACTGCCACCAAGTAAAAACCAGATGCCACCACATGACAAGGGCTTCGGCGACTATTTACGTGGTGGAAACATGCCCGGCCCCATTTGAGGAACCACAACGTCTTATAACTGGAACTTCTCGCAAATTTCAGAAAACTCTTGCCATTTGGTGAAAAGTGATTTTTACTAAGTGGCAAGACATGGTGATGTAGACCACTTGAAAGCAGGTCAGGCAGTGGCAGCTGATTCTTCCACCCGAACAGTCGAGAGGGCGCTGGCCCTCCTCAGTGCGGTCTGTACTGACGGCTCCATCAGCCTCAGTGACGCAGCGCGGGTGGTAGACCTGTCGGCCAGTACCGCGCTCCGCCTCCTCCGCACCTTGGAAGGCAGCGGCTTCGTGACGCGGGATCCCGGGGGCAACTTCCGCCCGGGCGCAAGTGTCATTCAGCTGGGAGCGCTGGCACTAGGCCAGGAATCCTTGGTGTCGCTTTGCACGCCGCACATGAAGCGGCTTGTGGCTGAGACTGGCGAGTCCTGCTACTTGAGTATTCCCGGTCCTGGGGAAACCGGAATCTACATAGCCATCGTCGAAGGTACCCGCTCTGTCCGGCACACCAGTTGGGTCGGCAGGAGCATCCCGCTGGAAGGGTCCGCCGCTGGCAAGGTGCTGACCGGCGGACAAAACGGCCGCGGTTACGCCATCGTGCGGAGCGGCGTAGAGGACGACATAACGGCCGTCGCCGCACCCATTGTGATCGGCGGCCGAACCGTGGCAGCCCTCAGCATCGTGGTGCCCAGCTACCGCTTGGACGAGGCGAAGGCCCACACCTTTGGCGAGGAACTGGTGAAGGTAGCCGACACCATCCTCGTGGAACCCGACGAAAACCATGAAGTGCCCCAGGAAAGCATGGAAAAGTAAATGATCAAATTTGAAAATGTCACCAAGGCCTACCCTGACGGGACGGTGGCAGTCGATGGCCTCAACCTGGAAGCCCCCACCGGAAAGCTGACCATCCTTGTTGGTCCTTCCGGCTGCGGCAAGACCACCTCCCTGAGGATGATCAACCGCCTCATCGAACCCACCAGCGGCACCATCTACCTGGATGATCAGCCCACCTCCGGCATGGACGCAGCGTTGCTCCGCCGCAGGATCGGATACGTCATCCAGCACGCAGGGCTCTTCCCGCACAAGACCATCGTGGACAATGTCTCCACCATGCCGCTACTGCTCGGGGAAAGCCGGCAGAAGGCCCGGACCAAGGCGCTCGAACTGATGGAGCGTGTTGGGCTGCCCGCGAGCTTCGCCAAACGTTATCCCTGGCAGCTTTCCGGTGGCCAGCAGCAGCGCGTGGGTGTTGCCCGTGCTTTGGCATCTGACCCGGCGTTCATGCTGATGGATGAGCCTTTCAGTGCCGTGGATCCTGTAGTACGCGCCCAGCTTCAGGAGGAGTTCCTGCGCCTGCAGCGCGAAATCGGCAAGACCATCATCATGGTTACCCACGACATCGACGAAGCCCTCAAGCTCGGGGACCAGGTGGCCGTGATGCGCGTGGGCGGCAAGCTTGCGCAGATGGCGTCCCCTTCAGAGCTGCTCACTGCGCCCGCAGACGAGTTCGTGGCCGATTTCGTGGGCCGTGACCGCGGTTACCGCTCGCTCGGCTTTACGAAAACAGCCGGTGCCGTGGCTATCGGCGAAGAAGCCGTGGTTCACCTCGGTGCTTCCGCGGATGACGCCCGCGCCAAGGCGCTGGGTGCTTGGGTGTTGGTGGTCGACGGCGGCCGGAAGCCTCTCGGTTGGGCTCAGACACAGCTTCTCAATGGTGAAGTGAAGCGGGAGAACCTGAATCTGAGCGGGATCCCGGCAGCAGCATCGGGAACCATGCGGCAGCTGCTCGACGCTGCCCTCTCCTCACCCAGCCGCCGCGGCGTGGTTGTCAACGAGCATGGCGAATTGATTGGGACCGTGTCTGCAACGGACGTGGTCAAGGCTATCGAGGCCGAACCACACCTGGAGACGATCTGATGAACTTCGAGTGGCTGGGCCGCCAGTTCGACAACATTGTGTTCCTGCTGGGCTGGCACGTTCTGCTGGCCGTCACCCCGCTGATCCTGGGGCTGCTCATCGCACTGCCCCTTGGCTGGTGGGCGCACCGCAGCCGGCGGATCTACCCGCTCTTGGTGGGTGTTGCCGGGCTGCTCTACACAGTCCCCTCCCTGGCGCTCTTCGTGCTCCTTCCCTTGGTCCTGGGTACCAAGATCCTGGACCCGCTCAATATCGTCGCCGCACTGACCATCTACACCGTGGCCCTGCTGGTCCGTGTGGTGGCAGATGCCCTCGATTCCGTTCCGGAGGATACCGTCCAAGCCGCCAAGGCCATGGGTTATCGCGGATACCAGAGCCTTCTGAAAGTTGAACTTCCCGTGGGTGTCCCGGTGATTTGCGCAGGCTTGCGCGTCGCCGCCGTCTCCAACGTCAGTCTCGTATCTGTCGCCGCCCTGCTGGGTATACCGCAGCTCGGCTCCCTCTTCACACAGGGCTTCCAGCTCCGTTTCTACACTCCGATCATCGCCGGCATTGTGCTTTGCGTGGTCCTTGCCATGATCCTTGACGGGCTGATTATCCTCATCAACCGGTGGCTGACACCGTGGACCCCCAAGGTGGTGGCATCGTGAATTATTTGTTCGACCCCGCACACTGGAGCGGCGCAGACGGCATTCCAACGTTGATCGCTGAGCATCTCCTGTACTCCCTTATTGCCTTGGCAATTGCCGCCATCATTGCCGTGCCGCTGGGTATCTACATTGGTGTGACCGGCAAGGGTGTGTTCATGATTGCCGGCCTTGCCAACGCGCTCCGGGCACTTCCCAGCGTTGGCTTGTTGATCTTGCTGGTCCTGCTCATCTCGCCAGCTTTCCCATCCCGCATGGGCTACATAGTTCCAAGTCTCATCGTGCTGGTTCTTCTGGCAGTTCCGCCCATCCTGACCAACACCTACGCCGGCGTGCGCGCTGTGGATGCTGCCGCCGTCGACGCCGCAAAAGGCATGGGCTTCCGCACCATGAAGATCCTCACGGACGTCCAGCTGCCCTGCTCTCTTCCGCTGGTTTTGTCCGGTGTCCGCAGCGCATTGTTGCAAATCATCTCGACCGCGACCATCGCTGCATACATTTCGCTTGGCGGCCTGGGCCGCCTCCTGATCGACGGCAAAGCCCAGAACGATTACGGACAAATGGTCGCCGGCGCCGTTCTGGTCGCCCTGCTGGCATTGTTCTTCGACCAGCTTCTCGCTTTCATCACCCGCCGCGTTGTCTCACCCGGATTGACCCGGCGCACCATCAAGTCGGCCGCTGTGGCCGAACCCGTGAAGACCCCCGTCACGGTCTAACCGATCCCGGCGCCGCGGATTCGGCGCACAAGATTCACCTCCACCCACCCCACTTGGCCGCTGCATGCCTTGCAGCACCCATCACAGGAGAGTTGACATGAAGAAGTACCTCACTGGATTCACCCTGGCAGCCGTCGCTGCCATCACCCTGAGCGCCTGTGGCGGCGGGGACCCCATGAGCTCGTCCAACACAGCCGCAGCAGGGGGTTCGGGCGACAGCATCATCGTAGGTTCCGCGGACTTTCCCGAGAGCCAGCTGATCGCCAAGATCTACGCCGAAGCCTTGAAGGCCAAGGGCGTCGAGGTAACTGAGAAGCCGAGCATCGGCAGCCGTGAAGTCACCATCCCTGCGCTCAAGGACGGTTCCATCGACCTCATGCCGGAATACGGCGGCGCGCTCCTGCAGTACCTCGACTCCGCCACCAAGGCAGTGTCGTCCGAGGACGTTGCCAAGGAATTGACCACAAAGATCCCGGCCGGCCTGACTGCATTGACTCCTTCCGAAGCAGAGGACAAGGACGTCCTCACCGTCAAGAAGGAAATCGCCGATCAGTACAAGCTGAAGACCATCGAAGACCTCCAGCCCGTTGCCAAGGAACTGGTGTTGGGTGGCCCGCCGGAGTGGAAGACCCGCCTCAACGGCGTTGCCGGCCTGAAGTCCGTCTACAACCTTGAGTTCAAGGAATTTTCAGCGCTCGACGCCGGTGGGCCGCTCACGCTGAACGCCCTCCTTTCCGGTCAGGTACAGGTAGCCGACCTCTTCAGTACCGATCCCGCGTTGGCTGAGAACAACCTCGTGGCGCTTGAGGACAACAAGAACCTCTTCCTTTCCGAGAACATCGTGCCGGTCATCAATGAGAAGAAGTCCACGGACACCGTCAAGGAGACACTGGACAAGGTCTCTGCTGCGCTAACCACTGAGGACCTGATCAAGATGAACGGTCGTGTGGCCAAGTTCGAGGACATCGGCGAAATCGCCAAGGAATGGCTCAAGACCAAGAACCTGGGCTAAATCCCCCTGCTGGTCCATTTAGCTGGCTGCTTTAGAGGAGTAAAGAATGACTGCCGATTTCACTACTGGTGCCCGTCCGGTTAAGGCCGCGCGGGGTACTGAGCTTACTGCCAAGTCGTGGCAGACCGAGGCGCCGTTGCGCATGTTGATGAATAACCTGGATCCGGAGGTTGCTGAGCGTCCGGATGATCTGGTGGTTTACGGCGGCACGGGCCGCGCGGTCCGTTCGTGGGCTGCGTTTGATGCGATTACCCGGACGTTGGAGACGATGGAGAAGGACGAAACGCTCCTGGTGCAGTCGGGCAAGCCGGTGGGTGTGTTCCGTACTCATGAGTGGGCTCCGCGGGTGTTGTTGGCGAACTCGAACCTGGTGGGGGATTGGGCGACGTGGCCTGAGTTCCGCCGTCTCGAGGCCGAGGGTTTGATGATGTATGGGCAGATGACGGCCGGGTCGTGGATTTATATCGGCACGCAGGGCATCCTGCAGGGCACGTATGAGACGTTCGCCGCGGTGGGGAACAAGCTCGCTGCGGAGGGCCGTCACCCGGCCCCGGCAGTTGAGGGTTCCACGGAGGGCCCGTTGGCCGGGACGCTGACGTTGACGGGTGGTTGTGGTGGCATGGGCGGGGCCCAGCCGTTGGCGGTGACGTTGAACGATGGTGCGTGCCTGATCGTGGACGTGGATGAGTCCCGCCTGCGTCGTCGTGTGGGGAAGCGGTACCTGGACGAGGTCGAAACGGATCTGGATGCTGCGATCAAGAAGGTCCAAGCCGCGAAGGACGAGCGCCGCGGCTGGTCGGTGGGGTATGTGGGCAACGCCGCCGAGGTTTTCCCGGAACTGCTGGCCCGGCATAAGGCCGGGGAGGTGACCTTTGATGTGGTCACGGACCAGACCAGTGCCCATGATCCCCTGTCCTACCTTCCGGAGGGTATTACCGTGGCGGAGTGGCATGTTGAGGCCGGGGCGGATCCGGAAGGGTTCACCAAGAAGGCCCAGGCTTCGATGGCGCGGCAGGTCCAGGCGATGGTGGAGTTCCAGGACGCCGGTGCTGAGGTGTTTGATTACGGTAACTCGATCCGTGACGAGGCGCGCACGGGCGGGTACGAGCGGGCGTTTGAGTTCCCCGGTTTCGTTCCGGCGTATATTCGTCCGTTGTTCTGTGAGGGTTTGGGCCCGTTCCGCTGGGTCGCGCTGTCGGGGGACCCGGAAGACATTGCCGTCACGGACAAGGCCATCAAGGAGTTGTTCCCGGAGAACAAGCACCTGCACAAGTGGTTGGATGCTGCTGCGGACCGGGTGGAGTTCGAGGGCTTGCCGGCGCGTATTTGCTGGCTTGGGTACGGCGAACGCGCCAAGGCCGGGTTGTTGTTCAACCAGCTTGTGAAGGAGGGCAAGGTCAAGGCCCCGATCGTGATCGGCCGTGATCACCTGGATTCGGGCTCGGTGGCGTCCCCGTACCGGGAGACCGAGTCCATGGCCGATGGTTCGGACGCGGTTGCTGACTGGCCGTTGCTGAACGCCCTGATCAACACCTCTTCGGGTGCTACCTGGGTGTCGATCCATCACGGCGGCGGTGTCGGCATTGGCCGGTCCCTGCACGCCGGGCAGGTCTCTGTTGCTGACGGCACGGACCTGGCCGCGGAAAAGCTCGAACGGCTCCTGACCAACGACCCCGGCATGGGCGTCATCCGCCACGTCGACGCCGGCTACGACCGCGCCGTCGAGGTCGCCAACGAACGCGGTGTCCGCATCCCCATGAACGAGACCGCAAGCGCGCGCTAACTGCATCTCGAAGGACATCCCGGGACGGCTATGCAACGCATTCTTGCCTGGCCGTCCTGGGGCAACCTAGGCATTAGTTCGAATAACAAACGATCAGCACACGCATCGGAGAGCGAGGAAACGCACCATGGACAGGGAAAGCCCGGGAACGTGGGCATCAGTCGCTATCGGAACACGGGTGACAATGACAAAAGGCGGTCACAATCCGTTTCGGGGGACTGTGGATGATAGAACCGCGGATGGCACAATTCTCTGGATCCTTTCCAGGACAGGGATTCGGAAGCTCTTTCACACTGAGGACGGGTTTCAGTTGACCCCTGGTGAACGATGACGGCACAACTCTCTCCACTGGCCTTCCTGCCTGACATCCGAGATAGTGCAGGTGTCGAACAAAACCAGTTGTCTTGTCCGGAGGACTGCTTCTACTGCGCTGCCCCGGAAACGGACTAGTGCCGGAAACTGACTGGAAAGGACCGGTTTATGGTCACGATTGATGGCTTGACGCTGGACTTGGCCGATGTCGTCGCAGTAGCCGACGGCGAAGACGTCGTGCTGGCTCCGGAAGCTTTGGTCCGAATGGACGAATCGCGGAAGTCTGCTGAAGCTACGGCATTGCGGCGTCCGGTCTACGGCCGATCGACCGGCGTTGGAGCGAACCGCACCGTGTCGCTGACGGCAGCCGGCGGCCAGGATACTCACGGGCTGAAGCTTCTGCGCAGCCATGCTGTGGATGCGGGCAGAGCACTGGATCGCAGGACCGTTCGTGCGATGTTGGTTGTCAGGCTCAGCCAATTGGCGGCCGGCGGATCTGGGATCAACCCCTCCATTGCCGAACAATTGGTGGAACTCATCAATAGCGATGTCTTTCCGGAAATCCGGGAGTTCGGTGGCATCGGAACTGCGGACCTGCAGGCATTGGCCGGTACGGCGCTCACTTTGCTGGGCGAACGCCAGCCATTGGGTGGCGGTAACGTTCCCGTTCGCCTAACGGCGTGGGCAACTGCCGATGCCCTTCCGTTCATCAGCTCCAGTGCGCTGACTATTGGTCAAGCAATCCTGGCTCAGCAAAAACTGTCGAGTATCTTGGACAACGCAGCGTCATCGGCTGCACTGTCCTTCATTGCGATGTCCGGCAACTCCGAAGCCCTGAGCCCCGCGGTAGCGGCGGCTGCGGATACCCCAGAGGTGGCCTCGGCCGCAACGATGTTCCATGGCATGGTTCACGGCAGCGGCGAGCCTGCCCGCATTCAGGATCCATACTGCTTACGGACCTTGCCGCAGATTTTTGGTTCCCAAGCCGAGGAACTCGCGGGCTTGCATGCTCTGCTGAGCCGTCTTGTCACAGTGGGCAATGAGAATCCGCTCGTTCACGGCTCGCCGTCCGATGGCACGAACGACGTCGCTCACCACGGGCTCTTCCAGATGACTAACCTTGCCCGCCGCGTGGATACGCTGCAGCTGGCCATCGGCGCGGCGTGCGCCGCTCACCTTCGGAGGATCGACCTCCTTTGCGACCCGAAATACACGGGCCTGCACCCCTTCCTGGCTGAGGACGGTTCAGGTCAGTCAGGGGTGATGATGCTCGAATATGTGGCTGCTGCCGCCGTCGGCCGGATTCGGGCCAACGCCCAGCCGGCAAGCCTGCAGACGGTGGTGCTGTCACTCGGGGCTGAGGAAGATGCAAGCTTCGCAAGCATGGCCACCGCCCAGTTGGAATCGACGGCGGACGCACTGGCCACCGTTGCCGCCGTCGAGCTTGTTTGCGCTTCCCGTGCCCTGCGGCTGCAGGGGCGGCGACCCGAAGAGTTCGCCAGCCCACGGCTGCGCGCCATGATGCAGGCAGGTTTCACGCTGCCGTCCGATGTGGAGGATCGTGACCTTCGCGGTGATCTGGAGATGGCCATCGAGCTCATAAAGGGTTCGTACTGGAAGTAAAAGGTTCGTACTAGAAGCTGTCGACGAATTACACGGATGACAATGACCCAAAGGAAAGCGGCAGGCGGTCCGGAGACTGCCTGCCGTTCTCTACGAACCAGCTATTAATGAGCCGTTTGTCTATGAACCGGGTCTTTAGTAGCCGGCTCAATCTGTCCAGGTATCAGTGCGCCGGAACGGATTCCTTAGCTGCTGTCTTGGGATCCGTCAGCTTCTTGTTGGGCAGGGCGAAGCTGATCAGGAAAGCAATCAGCATGAGCCCCGCAGCCGTGAGCATAACGATATCGATCGCTTGGGCAAAGCCTTCAGTGATGGGCCGTGTCAGTGTGCTGTTGGCCGTGTGAAGCCAGCTGGTGTCGTTCAGCGATTCGTTGTTGGCGCCATTCTTGAAGAAGTCGAAGAGCTTGGCGTTTGCCGGGTCCGATGCCACAGCCGGGTCCGTCATCACGGCTTGGTAATCAGGGCTGGAAGCGGCGGTCTTCATGCCGTCGGCGATCTTGTCGGCCGCCGTGCTGAACAACATGGAAATGAACACTGCCGTTCCCACAGCCCCGCCCATGGAACGGAAGAACGCCGCAGTGGAAGTGCCTACGCCCATGTCCTTGGGCGGGACGGACACCTGCATGGCGAGCGTGAGCGGCTGCATGCAGAAGCCCAATCCGACGCCGAAGAACACTGCTATCAGGCCGGGAACCCACAGGCCGGTATCGACGCCGAGCACCAAACCCATGACGGTGGCTGCAGCGGTCAGGATGGCCGTGCCCAGGATCGGGAAGATCCGGTATACGCCGGATGAGGAGATGGTTCGGCCGGCAGAGATCGACCCGAAGAGGATGCCCACGGTAAACGTGATCATCATCAGGCCAGCCTCGGTAGGAGTCAGCCCCTTCACGAGCTGCAGGTACATAGGCAGCATTGCGATTGCGCCGAACATGCCTATGCCGATGATGAAGTTCAGGAGCGAGGACAAACCGAAAGTGGTGTTCTTGAAAAGACGCAGCGGGATCAATGCGTAGTCCCCGGCACGCTTCTCAGCGAGCAGGAACGCCACAATGCCGATCACACCAAGTCCGTAGCAGAGCCAGGATGCGCCGGAGGCCCAACCCCAAACGCGGCCCTGTTCTGCAACCAGCAGCAGGGGCACAATCGCCAGCGTGATGGCCGCCGCACCCCAGTAGTCGATCTTTTGCTTCACGTGCCTCGCCGGCAGGTGAAGGTACATGAAGACAACCACAAGGGCGGCGAGCCCGATGGGGAGGTTGATGAAGAAGACCCAGCGCCAACCTTCGAAGCCCAGGATGTTGGCCGAGCCCGCGAAGGCCCCGCCGATCACCGGGCCGAGGACGGAAGAAATGCCGAATACTGACATGAAGTAGCCCTGGTACTTCGCCCTGTCCTTCAGCGCCACGATGTCACCGATGATGGTCAGCGCCAATGCCAGCAGGCCACCGG
This sequence comes from Paenarthrobacter sp. GQ52, assembly GCF_059759005.1. Taxonomy (NCBI): domain Bacteria; kingdom Bacillati; phylum Actinomycetota; class Actinomycetes; order Micrococcales; family Micrococcaceae; genus Paenarthrobacter; species Paenarthrobacter sp. GQ52. The sequence continues at coordinate 79,119 of NZ_JCAXEJ010000007.1, read as the reverse complement.
CGCCGAGGCCTTGGATTCCGCGGGCAATGGCGAGCTCCGTCATGGAGTGGACCGATCCCGCGTAAAGGGAGCCAATCAGGAAGATCACAATGGCCACCAGGTAGAGCGGGCGGCGGCCGAATATATCGCTGAGCTTGCCGTAAAGCGGGGTGCTTACCGTCGATGTGATGAGGTACGCCGTGGTGGCCCACGCCTGGAGGGACAGGCCATCGAGATCATTGGCAATGGTGTAGATGGACGTGGACACGATGGTTTGATCCAGCGAGGACAGGAACATGCCGAGCATGAGCCCCACCATGACGGTGAGTGTCTGACGATGCGTCAGGACCTCACCGGCGGCCCGTACGGGCGCAGTTTTGGACATATCTTCTCCAGAGGTGGCAGAAAAGTGGGATAAGCAGGATAGTTGCTTTCAGTAACTATCTTACGGCCCGATTGATTCCCGCCGAGAGAATGTTTCTTCGACTTTCCTTCCAAGTCGGCGCCTTCCGGAGGTTTAGCGCTCCACCAAAATGCCGTCCGTGTCGCAAAAGATCATCACGCCGGGCTGGATCCGCACGCGGTCGATCACCAGTTGAACGTCCACCTCGCCCACCCCTGTCTTGGCACTCTTTTTTGGGTTGCTACCCAGAGCTTTGACGCCCAGGGGCAGGCGGGCGATGGCCTCGCGGTCGCGAATGGCTCCGTTGATTACTACTCCGGCCCAGCCGTTTGCTACGGCACTTTCCGCGATCATGTCACCCATAAGTGCAGTCCTCAGCGACCCCTGGCCGTCAATGACCAGAACGGCTCCGTCCCCGGGAGTGCTCAGGACGGTCTTTACCAGGGCGTTGTCCTCGAAGCATCGAATAGTGCGGACAGGCCCACTGAAGTGTGTGCGGCCACCCAAATTCTGAAACTGAACAGCGATGGACTCCAGTTCCTCGCCGCGTTCGTCGTAGAGATCGGCGGTATTTACTTGCTCGCTCATAGTGCTGCTCCTCTATCGGTTTGAGGCCACACTAACGTGTGCGTCATGGCTGCCGCAGGAGATGTTTCGGCCTATGTGGAAAAAGGCGCGACGGCGGTTCAGTGTCGCTCCACCGCGCTAGGCTGAGTCCAAACATTGAAATGAGGGGGAACCTGCTATGAGCTTGTCCGATCTACCGGGCCCGGTGCCGGATCCAGCCGTAGTCCGCGGAGGTACGGCAACGGCACTGGCTGAACCTGTTACCCGGGTTCGGCCGATCTGGGTCACCGGCGTTGTGCTGGTCAACCTTGGCATCAACGCAGCGTTCTTTGGCCCCCTCCAAGTTCTTCTCGGACAGCAGGCGGCCCACTTCGATGAAGGCCAGAAGGAAGCAATCCTTGCTTTGGTCACTGGCTGTGGTGCCGCTGTTTCCATGGTTGCGAATCCGCTCTTCGGGGCGTTCAGCGACCGCACGACCTCCCGGTTTGGACGCCGTGTCCCATGGGTTTTGATGGGTGCCGTCCTGGGGGCAATTGCACTTGTTGCTTTGGCTGGTGCTCCCAACGTTGCAGCGATGACGTTGCTGTGGTGCCTTGTGCAGGCCGGAGCAAACGCCATGTACGCAGCCATCACAGCCGCCGTACCTGACCGCGTCCCGGTTCCCCAACGCGGAACTGTCGGAGGACTGGCCGCAATGGGTCAGACGGTAGGGATTCTGATCGGCGCGGTGATCGCGGCGGTAGTTGTCGGAAACTTTACGGCCGGGTACTGGCTGTGCGCTGCGGCGTTGCTCGCCGGCGTCGTTCTTTACCTCTTTAAGAATGACGATCAGCAGCTTCCCCCCACCGAACGCCCGCCCTTCAACTTGGCAGAGTTCCTCAAGGGCTTCTGGGTTTCGCCTAAACGCTATCCCGACTTCGCGTGGGCTTGGCTGACACGTCTGCTGGTAAGCACTGGTAACCACATGGTCACGTTGTATCTGTTGTTCTTCCTTAGTGATGCTGTGCGCCTGAAGGAAACCGAGGGAATCGAGCCCTCGTTTGGCGTCCTCGTTCTTACTGGCCTGTACGCGGTCTCGGTCATTGTCACTAGCGTGCTCGGAGGGCGGCTGAGCGACAAGATGGGCAAGCGGAAGCCTCTGGTGATCGCGTCGTCGGTCATCATTGCACTTGCATCACTGATCCTCGCTTTCGCACCAACGTGGATCGGCGGGCTCGCCGGTGCGGTGGTGTTGGGGATCGGGTTTGGAGCTTACCTCGCCGTCGACTTCGCGCTCATTACGCAGGTCCTTCCGACCGGGATGGACCGCGGCCGGGACTTGGGCGTCATCAACATAGCCAATTCACTGCCCCAAGTGATCGCCCCTTTGATCGCATCTCCGTTTGTCCTCTACTGGGGCGGCTACGTCTCGCTATATGTGGCCGCGGCAGTGATCGGCCTGCTGGGAGCAGTGTTCGTGGTGAAGATTAGGAGCGTCGCTTAGGCTTGGGGGTCTCCTGAATTAGCTGGACTTGTGAGTCTGGTTGCATGCAGGGACGCGAGCACGCACAACCCGCGGTCCCATCGATAAAAACGCCATCGATAAAACACTGGAAGGCAACCCAGATCCGAGGGAGAATGGGGTCAAACGGGCGGAATGACCCCGTTGTCGTACCCAAGGGTGCTGACTGGAACACGCCGCTAGACGGCCATTGGTGGCGTTCCGCCCGCCACATGCCCTTTATTCAGCCGTCTCCTAGAACACCGCGTTCATGACGTTCCAGCCGCTGCCGACAACCGGCTGGCCCTTCCATGTGAAGCCGTAGATGCCCCGGCTGCTGAAGCCCGAAGGGTCGGCGAGGTACATCGTCAGCTGACCGTTAGGGCTGATGCCGTAAACGTCGTTGTAGCCATCGCCATTGAAGTCACCGGCGACCCCAAAACGACTGAGCATTTCCCAGCCCCTGCCAATGGTTCCGTCGTAGCCGCTGGGATGACCGTACTCATTGAAGAAACCGTTGCGCGGAGAGGACCGAACCTGCAAGTCGCCCCACGAACTTCGACTCAGGACCACGGCATCAGGTGTGCCATAGAAATGCCCCGCCCCGGCAGCATCCAGGCCCTGCCAGGCCGAGGAGACCTTGCTGGGTGCGAGCCAGCCGCCCCGCCCGTTTCCTGGGTAAAGGAATACATTGCCCGCTGCATCCTGGGCAAGGATGTCGTTGGTGCCATCGCCGTTCAGGTCGCCGGGTGCGATGAGGTTGATGAACCCCTGCCACCCTTGGCCGATCTGGAAGGCCTGTTTCCAGGCCCCGGCGCCGTTTCCTTGGTACAGGAAGAGCCGTCCGTAGCCATCGCGGCCCATGACGTCCACCGTTCCGTCGCCGTCGAAGTCTCCCGGCGAAACCAGGAGGTTGTAAATGTGCCAGCCATTACCGATCACTTGCGGTGCCCGCCAGTTGCCTCTTCCGTCCGTGGGGTAGAGCAGCAGCCGACCAGCGGCGTCGCGGGCGAACAGGTCAAAGGTGCCGTCGCCATCGAAACCCTTTGAGCGGGGCGCGGCTTCGACAGGGAGCCCAAGGGTGGTTTCTTTGCTGGGCACAGTCACCATGGTGAGGGAAGCCGCGGTGTTCACCGCTTCTTCGGCGGCGGAAGCAGGGACGGCCGAGACCAAGAGGCAGGTGGCTAAAGCCGGGGCCGTGATGAGTGCAAGCAGTCGGCGTGGACTGCGGCGGCGCGCACGCACGCGACGGGCAGAGTTGGAGCCCAAGGATTCCCCCAGAAATAAGACGGCACAGAGCTGGCCGAAGAGATCAATTGGGATGACACTACCGCCTGCGGGGTCGCTGGCATATAGCTGGCCCTTTTATTGCGAAAACCCCGTCCGGATCGCTCCGAACGGGGTTTTACAACGCCGTGCCCGGAGCCAATAACTAAAACAGGTCCGTGAACCCGCCCCAGCCCCAGCCCACCACTTCAGCACCAGCCCAGCCGGCATTGCCGTTGCCGTAGTAGGCGCGCAGTTGGCCTGAGCCGTCCACGGCAAAGACGTCGAGGCTGCCGTCGGCGTTGATGTCGCCTGCGCTGCCGATCTTGCTCATGCCGTTCCAGCCTTGACCAACAACGGTCATGCCGTTCCAGCCACCGATGCCGTTTCCGCTGTAGAGCCTCAGGTAGCCGGAAGCATCGCGTGCCAGGACGTCAACGTTTGTGTCGCCGTCGAAGTCTCCGGGGGTGATGATCGCGTTCAGGGCGTTCCAGCCTTGGCCGGCCACGGACCTGGGCAGCCATCCGCCCTCCCCGTCCCCGGGGTAGAGGTAAAGAATTCCGTTGGCGTCGCGGGCCAGGATGTCGTTGGTGCCATCGCTGTTGAAGTCCCCGGGGGCCACCAACGACGTGAAGATGTTCCAACCGGTGCCGACTTTCCTGGGACCGTTCCAGCCGCCTGAACCATCGCCGCTGTACAGGTAAAGGCCGCCGGTCGAGTCCCGACCCAGGACGTCGTTGCTGCCGTCGCCGTCGAAGTCGCCGGGGGAGAGCACTGTCGGGAAGATGTTCCAGCCGGCGCCGACGGTCCGTGCCGGTTCCCAGCTGTTGAACACGCGCGGGTACATCACCAAGGCGCCGTCGCTGCGGCGGGCCAGGAGCTCGAATGCGCCGCGGCTGGTGAAGCCATTGGGGCGGTTCGAAGCGGAAATCGGTGCAGTTTCCTCGCTGGCAACTTCCAGGCCCTCGCAGGGATGGTTTGCCACCAGGTGCGCTGCGATGGTTTTGCCGCGGTCTTCTTCGCCGAGGAGGTAGTGGGGCCAGGTTGTATGGTCGGCGGCCAACTCGCCGTCGCGAGTCCAGTAGATGCGTGTATCGGGCCCGGAGGCCTGGGCGCAGCCCTTATAGGCCATAGGATCCCATGAAACTGTCAGCGTGGAACCAACATAGGGAGCGCCTGTAATTACTGGAGGTTCAGGGTCCATGTTGGCCATGGCGGGAGCGGGGGCAAGTACTACTGCTGCAAAGATCGCAGCCGCTACTCCGGCAATTGCCCGGCGCATGCCGGACGTAGGGCGTGATGAAGCAAACATTGTGTCCTCCCCAGACTTTATGCGGTTAATGGTACCGCGTCTGGGATTTTCCTAGAAGATTGCTGTGAACCATCCAAAGCCTGCGCCTACAGCCTCGGAGCCCTTCCAGCCGGTCTTTCCGTCGCTGTAGTAGGCAAGCAAGCGGCCTTGCTGGTCCACCCCGTAAACATCGGGGAAGCCGTCCCCGTTGAAGTCGCCGGCGCCGCCTATGAACCTGAGCGCGTTCCATCCGACGCCGACCATCCAGGACCGTGACCAGCCGCCTGCACCGTTGCCTCCGTAAAAGAACAGGTACCCACTGCGGTCACGCGCCAGGATGTCCACATTGCCGTCGCCATTGAAGTCGCCAGGGGTTGCCAATGCGTCCATAACGTTCCAGCCGGTCCCGACGGCGGTTCGAGCCAACCATCCGCCGGCGCCGTTGCCCGGGTAGAGGTAAAGGGCGCCGCCGGGTTCTCTTGCCAGGACGTCGTTTTGGCCATCGCCGTTGAAGTCGCCCGGGCCGATGATGGAGTTGAACACGTTCCATCCATTGCCGATTGACTTGGCCGGTTTCCATCCGCCGGCCCCGTCTCCGCCGAAGAGGTAGAGCCCGCCGACGGAGTCGCGAACGATCACGTCGCTTTTGCCGTCGCCGTCGAAGTCGCCCGGGGAGAATGCCGTGTTGAAGATGTTGAAGCCATATCCCACTGTCCGGGCAGGGTCCCAGGCACTGCCATTTCGCCCGTAGAGCAATAGCGAGCCGTCATTGGCGCGGGTTAAGAGTTCGAAGCTGCGACCCGTGAATCCTGCCGCCCGGTTCACGGCGCCAACAGGCTTGGTTTCGTTGCTGTGCAGGGATTCTCCGCCGCAGGCCGTTCTGCTGGCGGTGACGTGGGCGGCCATCCGGGCGCCTGTGTCATCGGGCTCAAGGAGGTAGCTCCGGGTAGTTTCGCCGGCCACGAGGAAGCCATCCCGGGTCCAGTACACCGTGAAGTCCGGGCCTTTGCCGCCCCCGCAGCCATAGAACGTATAGGGACCTATGTCAGCCGTCAGCTTTTTGCCTACAAACGCTTGCCCATTGAGTATGGGGTCTGGTCCGTTGCTGGGCGCGGCCGACGCCGATAGGGGGCTAAGTGCCGTGGCCGCCACAGTGGCGGTCAGCAGCGCCGCCGCAACCCGACGTCGTAATGTCCCCATGTGTGTTCCTCCAAGTGCGCCATCCAAACCTTCATGAAGTTTATGTGTTTGCAGGGTAGATAGCCGGGAACGGCGTGGCTCATGGGCGCTAAGGGAGCTCTCAGCAAACGGTCATTTTGCTCCCGTATCATTGATGCGATCGGCCAGCCGCGGTCCTTGACCCAGCCGGCCGTTTCCTTGTCAGCCTGCCAAGAGATCGCCGGAAATGCCCGCATCAAACTCACTGGAACCCTACTCCCTTGACCTGACCACGGGGCTGCCCCGTATGGCTGCCGCACCCACCACGCCGCGGCAGCAGCTGCGCTATGCCCGCATCCTGAAGACTGCCGAAGGATTTGCCCAGCGGCAATTCGATACCTTGAGCTTGTCTGACGTTGCCGCCCGCGCTGACATTCCACTTGGCACGCTCTACCGCTACTTTCCCTCTACTGCCCACCTCATGCTGGCCGTCTATCGGCAGCAGCTGCGGGAACTCCGCGACGGCGTCCGACTGCGGGAAGGCAAAGGCCACGCCCTCGCCGGTTTGATGATGGAGATTTTCCATCTGAGGGTCATGCAGCCGGGAGTGGAACACTGCCTCATCCGGCCCGCGGGCAAGGACGATGACACTGCGCAGCTACTGCGGGAAATAGATGCCCTGTCCGAGGAAGTGGTTGGGTCGCTGAGCAGGGACCCCGGGAAGGACGCCGTCAGGGCCCGGATCCTGTTGCACCTGGTGAGCGGGTTGGTACAAGCCGTCCGCTGTCGCAGGCTATCTCTGTTTGAGGCCGAGAAGGATCTCAAGAAAGCGTGCACGCTCCTCACTGGCGAGGAGTGAAAGTCCTGCTGGTCTAGACCGGCATGGCGTAAGAACACGTTTTTTGGAATGACGTAGATCACATTTATAGCTGGTTGAACGTTTTACTCTCGAATCGTCTCTCTAGGTATTGAATCTTGTACCCTCGGCGCTTCCCTAGGCTGGAAACACCGAAGCGGCTAGCAGCCCCCTATCTGCAGAAGCAATGCCGGACCAGTCACCCTTGGTCCGCACCAGCAGTTCTGTTCCTGCCCGAATCGTGCCGTGGGTTCACGGCTAGCCTGAGGAGACAAAGACGTGTCCATTGAGACAATTGCAACTGATAACGACGCCCTGGTACTGAGCGAAGAAGAGATCTTCGCGGCACACGAAGGCGGCAAGCTGACCATCTCCAGCACCGTTCCGCTCAATAACAAGCGGGACCTTTCCATCGCATACACCCCGGGCGTCGCCCAGGTCAGCCGCGCGATCCACGCCAACCCCGAACTTGCCCGCACGCACACCTGGGCTGAACGCCTGGTTGTTGTGGTCAGCGATGGCACTGCCGTTCTGGGTCTTGGCAACATTGGCCCCAGCGCCTCATTGCCGGTCATGGAGGGAAAGTCGGCCCTGTTCAAGTCCTTCGGCGATCTCGACTCCATTCCGCTGGTGCTCAACACCACCGACGTGGACGAGATCATCGAGACCCTGGTCCGTCTCCGCCCGAGCTTCGGCGCCGTGAACCTTGAGGACATCTCGGCTCCGCGCTGCTTCGAACTCGAAGAGCGCCTGATCGAAGCCTTGGACTGCCCGGTCATGCACGATGACCAGCACGGCACCGCCGTGGTGGTTCTTGCCGCCCTGACCAATGCTGCCAAGGTGACTCAGCGCGAACTCTCCGGCCTTAAGGTTGTTGTATCGGGCGCAGGTGCGGCAGGCATCGCCATTGCCGAGATTCTCCTTGCTGTTGGCATCAAGGACGTCATCCTGCTCGACTCCAAGGGCGTGGTCAACGCTGACCGTGCCGACCTCGTGGCCGACCCCGGAAGCGTCAAGGCCCGTATGGCCCAGCGGACCAACCCGCGCGGCATCACCGGTGGTCCGGGTGAGGGTCTGACGGGTGCCGACGTCTTTGTGGGCGTCTCCTCTTCCAAGCTGGATGAAGAACACCTGAAGCTGATGAACGACCAGTCGATCGTGTTCGCCCTGTCCAACCCGGACCCGGAAGTTCTTCCCGAGGTTGCCCGGAAGTATGCAGCAGTAGTTGCCACCGGCCGCAGCGACTTCCCGAACCAGATCAACAATGTGCTGGCCTTCCCCGGCATCTTCCGCGGCGCACTCGACGCCAAGGCCCGCCGCATCACGCCGGCCATGAAGATCGCCGCAGCCAACGCCATCGCTGAACTGGCCGCAGAAGACCTCTCGGCGGATTACATCGTGCCGAGCCCGCTGGACGCCCGAGTGGCGCCGGCCGTCACCGCGGCAGTCGCTGCCGCAGTGACTGAATAGCGGTTACCGACTTCGAACCAACGACGGCGACGCTTCCCCTGCTGGGGAGCGTCGCCGTCGTTTGTGGTTAAGCCGGTCTGGCTGCGCCGCTGGCCGGCCAAGCGGGCCCATAGACTTGGGGCCATGAATGCCGAACTTATCGTGACCATCCTGTGCGGCCTGGCCATTGCGGTAGGTGTCGCCGGAACCATCATTCCCGTACTTCCCGGGAGCATCCTCATTGGCGCGAGCCTGCTGGCTTGGGCCATCTGGGGAGGTGCAGGTCCGCTCGGCTGGGTGATCTTCGCCGTCGGAATGGTGTTCGTGGTGGCGGGAATGGCGGCTAGTGCCGTGCTCACCGGAAGGAAACTGAAACAGCACGGTATCCCCAACAGGTCTGTGCTGATCGGCGTGGTCCTGGGTGTTGTGGGAATGTTCGTCATTCCCGTGGTGGGGCTCTTTGTTGGGTTCGCCGTCGGACTTCTCCTCAGTGAAGTCCAGCGGACCCGTGACTTCCGTGCAGCTGTGCGTTCGAGCGGCGCTGCGCTAAAAGCGACCGGCATCGGCATCCTGGTGGAGTTCGGACTCGCTTGTGCTGCGGCCAGTACGTGGATCATCGGCGTCTGGATCAACGCCGTGAACGGTTAAACCTCATAAAACCTCCGCCGAGATGGCAGCTCACCCCCATGTTGCGGTTCAACATGGGGGTGAGCTGCCATCTCGGCGGGAGGGCTAGTGGTGCGCGGGGGCGTGGACCTGCGCGGGGCGGAAGCTTGCGCCGGCTCCCGGGAACAATGGAACCTCGATGCGCGCGTGGGTGTGGATTTCCTGCACGGTGTCCTTGGTGTGCTGCGCAATCTCAGCCAGCGTGGTGACCCACATGCCGTCCAGGTCCTTGACCCTCTCGATCAGCTGCTCCAAGGCGACGGCACGGGACGGTCGGCCTGAAATGAACGGGTGGTTGGTCAGGACGAAGCAGCTGCCCTGGGAGTGGTGGGCCTGAGCTTCGAGGGTCCACATTTCCAGCGCCTTGGCCGGGCTCTCGATGACCCCGCTGCCGGTGACTCCCGGGTAGAACCCGTACTGCTCCCAGTCATCCAATGCCCAGTCCACGGGGATCTCCACGATGTCCCGGGAGTCGCCTTCGGCGACCGCCATGCGGTAGGGGGCATCGCCGTCGAGCAGGCTTGAATCATAGAGGAAGCCACGGTCCGCAAGGAGTGCGGGCGACTGCCAATTCAACTCCCACCAAGGTGCCCGATAACCAACCGGCCGGATCCCCGCGACGTTGGCCAGAGCCTCGAGTCCCCGGTCCAGGTAACTGGCCTCGGTTGCAGCGTCGATGCCCTGCATTGGCTCGTGAAGGTAGCCGTGGTGGGCGACTTCGTGCCCTGCATCAGCGATCCTGCGGACGACATCCGGGTAGCTTTCCGCCGTGAAGCCCGGAACGAAGAACGTCCCCTTGATGTCCTGGCGGTCCAGGATCTGAAGCAAGCGCGGCACCGCGATCTTGGGGCCATACGACTGGTGGCTCATGAGGGACATGCGCCGGGTGCTGGAAGGATCGTGCGCGATGGTGCAGGACTCCGCGTCGACGTCGAAAGTGAAGGACGCTGCAGCTTGGTAGCCCTGCGGCCACGTGATCGGGTGGAGCGAATCAGCGAAAGCGGGCTGGTTCATGCTGTGGTCCTTTCGGAAACTACGGGAGCGGGCGCGGCCGGCTGCATGACGGAGACGTGGTTCGAATCCGCTAGAAGGTATTTCTTGTGTGCCCGCGGGCCGAGGACTGCGTAACTCGCAGCGCTGGTGAGGCCACCAGCCAGCCACGAGAGGTCCCAGCCGCCGAGGGCCACGGCGATGGGGCCTTGCATGGCAGGAACCAGTCCGTACATGAACAGCCAGGTGGAAAAGATCCCCACCAGGAGGGACACGATTCCGGCCCAGTTGATGACGGGCAGGCGGTGCGTTCCCACGGCATCGAAGAGACGGTCAACCTTGGCGGGCCAGCGCTTTTCCAGCCAGAAGTAGTGCACCAGCATGACGCCACCCCAGGCGGCCACCCAGGCGACCAGCCCGATGAGCCAGGCGTCGAGCACCGCGGCGAAGTCCTCCTGGAAGATGAAGAATACGACGGCAATCAGCGAGAAGACACCGACAAACAGGTTGAGTTTGCGGCGACTGATCTTGATGTCCAGGGCTTGGGTGGCCACGGAGAAGGTGTAGATGTTCAGGATGTTGGTGGCGATGGGGCCGTGCAGCACCATGAGGAGGACGGGGAGGGCCAGGACGCCGAAGTTCTGGACGATCAGTTTTCCGGGGTCGATCTCGCCGCTGTTGGTGGCCAGGCTTGCGCCGAGGACGCCTAGCCACACTACGGGGATGAACTGGCCGAGAACCGAGGCGAGGTAGACCCTGCGCTTGGGAACCGAAGTGCTGACGAAGCGGGAGTAGTCGGCGGCGTACGTGAACCAGGTAATGCCCCAGCCGATGCCGATGGCGGTCATCACGGCGCTCATGGCGGCGATGCGCTCGGACCCCTCGAGGATGTTGCCTGCGGGTCCTGCATAGCCCCAGTCGATCTTCATGCCGAACCATGCCACGCAAGACATGACGGCCAGAATGATGATGGTGGGCGGGACCGTCCACTTCTCAAAGGCTGCAATGGCCTTGTAGCCGAACCAGGCGATGGCAACCTGCGCTGCCATGATGGCCGTGGCGACGCCGATCTTCCAGGCGTAGTTCTTGGCGTCGGGATCCACCCAGCCAAGGGTTCCGAATAGGGCCATGACCAGGTCCAGGATGATCCAGGTGTTGACTGCGCACCAACCGATCACCAGCAGGGCTTGGATGGCGGCCGGGAGGTAGTTGCCTTGACGACCGAAAGCGGCGCGGGCGAGCACCATGCCAGTGGCGCCGGTCTTCTGGCCAAGGAGAACGAAGCAGCCGAACAGCAGCATGCCGATCAGGTTACCCAGGACCAGGACGATCACTGTGTCAGCGAAACCGAGGCCGAGGTGGATGCCAAGGGCGCCGAGCACCCAGTTGATAGGTGCGAGGTTGGCGCCCGCCCAGATCCAGAATTGTCCGGAGACTTTGCGGGTACGGTCTGCTTCGGGGATGGGCTGAAGCCAGGCTTCGCTGTCATGACCCGGCGCCGTTGCCGGACCTGACTGCGATGGGCTTGAAGGCGCAGGGGAGAGGTTGTCTTGCATGGGGAGAGCCTCCGTGTTTGAAAGGGACTCTTTCAGCGTATGTGCCCCGCATCACAGCAACAAGATACGATGTGTATAAGCAAATGCCGAACAACCATACGGAGTGTCATGTCCATAGAGTTGGGTGCGGCTTTGGAGTGCCAAAGTCTCAAATCCGCAGAACCCCGGTTCCTTAATAACGTGCCGGAAGCGCTGAACCGGCCCGTCCGTTGGGTGCACTCCAGCGAGGTATTGGACATCGCACCGCTCCTCAGTGGCGGCGAGTTGTTGCTGAGTGGAGGCCAGGCTCTCGCCGGCGTCACTGCCGAGCGGCAAGCCGACTACGTTCGCGAACTGGCCGCCCGCGGGGTCGCCGCGTTGGCCCTGGAGACTGGTCCGGCACTGCCGGAAGCTCCGGCGAGCATGCTGGAGGTTGCCGAGGCCGCCGGCTTGCCGGTCATAGAGCTACGCCAGGTGGTCCCGTTCGTGGGAATCATGCAGGAGATCAATTCGCTCTTGGTGAGCGAATCCGTGGAGCACCTTCAGCGCGGCGACCAGGCCAGCCACGCGATGGCCGCCGAACTTGCCCACGGGGGCGGGCTCGACCAACTCCTGGCTGTTTTGTCCGAAAGGACAGGTGCCGGCGCCAGGCTGGTCTCGCCGTCGGGCCTCACCCTGGGCGCCGCCGGATCGTTCGACGACCGTGGCACCGTCACCACGGTGGATGTGCCGGTGCGCGGCGTCCTCGCCGCGAGACTTGAACTGCACATGCCCGACGACGGCGATGGCGGCCTCGCGCGGGTGGCGGGCGAACGTTCCGTGGACATCCTGGGGCTGGCGTTGCTGCAACGCATGCCGCCCGGGCTGAAGGAGTTGGCGGGCATCGAGCTCATGCGTGCCATCAATTCCGGGAGCCAGCAGTGGCAGCTGCAGCAGCTAGGACCGGCCTCGGGATTCCCAGTCAAGGGCGCGGTGGCGGCGGTAGTGATTCGGTCAACCGGCGCCGGGCATCTTCGTCCGGCAGTGGACGCGCTGCTTCGTGAAGGTGTGCCGCACAGCGCCAGCTACGCCAACAATGCGGAACTGATCGCACTCGCGTCGTTGGCCGGAGGTGCGGCGGGGGATGGGGCGGCCACCCGGCGTGCGCTTATGGAATCACTGCGTCAGCTGGAGGTGCCGGCTGGGTCCTTGGTGGCCGTCGGACCTTTGGGCAGGGGAATCGGTGAGGCGCCGTGGTCCTTGGCTGAGGCGCGTCGCGCGCTGGATTTGCCCTCGGCCGGCGGCGGCGGCGGTGTCGTGGACGCTGACACGCTGGCCGTGGAGCTCCTTGCCCAAGAGTCGCTGGACCCGGCCACGTGTGAAGGGTTCGTACAGCGGCAGCTGGGTGCCGTCGTCGAGCATGATCGCTTGAAGAAGTCCGAACTGATGCGGACCCTGGCCGTCTGGCTGGATACCGGGTGCAACACTGCCCAGGCTGCGAGAGAACTGCACCTGGAAAGGCAGTCCCTGCATCACAGGCTCCAACGGATCTTTGAACTGTGTGGCGGGGATCCGCGGGGAACCGGCAGGCTGGCTGCGCTGCATCTGGCAACGCGACTGGCTCGGTTGTAGGTCCCTAAACGCCAATTCGATGGTTCCCTGCACACACCGCCGTTCGCAACAGCGTCTGCGCAGGGAACCATCGAAATGGGTGCTTGCAGGGCCCTACTTCAGCACGATCGTCCTGTTCCCATTCAGGATGATCCGCCCCTCGCAGTGCCAGCGAACAGCGTTGCTGAGGGCCTTGCATTCGGTGTCCCGGCCGGCGGCTACGAGATCGTCCGGCCCGAACGTGTGGTCCACTTCCACTACCTGCTGGGCGATGATGGGACCTTCGTCCAACTCGCCGTTGACGTAGTGGGCGGTGGCGCCCACAGTTTTCACTCCACGCGCGTACGCCTGGTGGTAGGGCTTGGCGCCCTTGAAGCTAGGCAGGAACGAGTGGTGGATGTTGATGGCGCGGCCATCCAGCTTGCGTGCCAGATCGTCGCTGAGGACCTGCATGTACCGGGCCAGGACAATGAGTTCCACGTCCAGTTCGTCGATGATCTCCAGCAGGCGGCCCTCGGCCGCGGGCTTGGTGGCAGCAGTGACAGGGACGTGGAAGAACGGAATGCCGTGCCACTCCGCCAAACCCTGGTGGTCTGTGTGGTTGGAGACGACGCCCACCACATCGATGGGGAGCTCTCCGATTCGTGCGCGGAACAAGAGGTCATTCAAGCAGTGCCCAAATTTGGAGACCATGATCAGCACACGGCGCTTGTAGCCCTGTTGCTCCAGCTGCCAGTTCATGTCGTACTTCTCGCCAACGGGAGAAAACGCAGAACGAAGCTCGTCAACAGTGGATTCGTCACCGGTCGACGCGAAGTGGACCCGCATGAAGAAGTGGCCCTCAGCGCGATCACCGAACTGCTTGTTGTCGATGATGTCGCAGCCGTGTTCCAGCAGGAAGCCGGACACAGCGTGAACGATTCCGGGACCTTCGGGACAGTCGAGGGTGAGCACGTGCTCCACTGTGGTCTCTGGAGAGGAATCGACGGTTGTTTCAGTTTGGATGGCAGTCATGGCTAGCACTCCACTACGTTGACGGCGAGGCCTCCACGGGAGGTCTCCTTGTATTTGGATTTCATGTCTGCGCCTGTTTCGCGCATGGTCTTGATGGCTTTGTCCAGGGACACTTTGTGGCTGCCGTCGCCGTGCAGGGCAAGGCGGGCGGCGTTGATGGCCTTGACGCTGGCGATCGCGTTGCGCTCGATGCAAGGGATTTGCACCAGCCCGCCCACGGGATCGCAGGTGAGGCCCAGGTTGTGCTCGATGCCCACTTCGGCGGCATTTTCCACTTGTGCGGGCGTTCCGCCGAGGACTTCGCAGAGACCGGCGGCGGCCATGGAGCAGGCAGAACCCACCTCACCTTGGCAGCCCACCTCGGCGCCTGAGATGGACGCGTTGATTTTGAACAGGATTCCGACGGCGGCCGCCGCCAGCAGGAAGCGCACGACACCGTCGTCGTTGGCTCCTGGAACAAACTTTGTGTAATAGTGCAGCACTGCCGGGACAATTCCGGCGGCACCATTGGTGGGTGCTGTGACGATCCTGCCGCCCGCGGCGTTCTCCTCGTTCACAGCCAGGGCAAACAGGTTCACCCATTCCATGGCGAGGAGTGGATCGGCAGAGTGCGCACCGTTCAGGTCTGCGTCAGTTTCGGAGAGCTTCTTGAACAACGACGGCGCCCGTCGCCTGACCTTCAGGCCTCCCGGCAGGATTCCCTCGGCAGAGCAGCCGTTGTCAACGCATTCCTGCATGACGGCCCAGATGCCCAGCAGCCGTTCGCGGAGCTCTTCCTCAGAACGCCATACGAGTTCGTTGGCCAGCATGATGTCCGAGATCGACTTGCCTTCCCGGAGGCAGATGGCCAGCAGTTCGTCGGCAGTGGTGAAGGGGTAGGGCAGGACGGTGTCATCGGCTACCACTTTGTCTGCTCCGGAGACGTCCCCGTCCACCACGAAGCCGCCCCCAATGGAGTAGTAGCTGCGTTCCCGCAGCACGGTGCCCGTGTGGTCCAGAGCGCGGAACGTCATGCCGTTGGGGTGTGCCGGCAAAGACTTGCGGCGGTGCAGGACCACGTCCTCGTCCCAGTTGAAGTCCACCCGGTGGTTGCCGCCCAATCGAAGTTCCGCGTCGAGCGCTGCGGCTGCCACCTGGTCATCCGCGGTGTGGGTATTCACGGTTTCCGGGGAGTGGCCTTGCAGCCCCAGAACCACAGCCTTGTCTGAGCCGTGGCCCCGGCCGGTGGCGCCCAGGGAGCCGAAAAGCTCAGCCTGGACGCGCACCGTAGCCGGGAGCTGGCCGGACGATTCGAGACCGTCCGTGAACTGCTTTGCCGCACGCATGGGGCCTACCGTGTGTGAAGAAGACGGCCCGATGCCAACAGAAAACAGGTCAAGCACACTTAGTGCCATTAGGGGACCTCTGGTGAGGCGTACTCCCGCATGGCGTCGAGGAGCCAGCGTCCCAGGAAGTCGGCAAACGAGGCCCTGGGAAAGATCCGGTAGGACTCGTCCGAGGTCTTCCAGAGCATCACCGGAATGTGCGCGAGCTCTGTGGAGACAGCGGTGCCGGCCTTGAAGACGCGAGGGTGGAGGTCTAATGCGCAGGTCTTTTCCAGCACTGCGCGGGCGTGGCTACCGGAGAGCTCGAACGTGGTGCGGTTGGCGGACAAGTCCACCACCTGGCCGACGTCATTGCCCAGGGCGGCGGTCAGATCGCTGACCAAGGATCCGCCCAGCGAATCGTGGGCTTCCTCCGGGGCCACCACCATGAACTCGGTGGGGCCCAGCCACAGGGTGTTCACGGAACCCGTCCCCGCCACGTCACCGCACGTGGCAGGCAAGCCGCCGGTCACGGACGCAACGCGGGCACCGGCGTCGGACGCTGGGTGAACCCTGATCCCCACCATGGCCTGGTACGGGATTTCGGTGAGCGTCACCGTGCCCGGCACGGAGCCGGAGGTGAAGGCCTCAGCCAGGTGTTCGGCCGGGCTGCGGCGGGCGCCCCGGACGCGGTTGACTGTTTCTGATGGTGTTGCTGTTTCAGCCATCTTTGCGGGTCCCTTCAGCATCGAAAAGTACGGTTTCGCCAACAACCACGTCCACCAGTTGGTCTCCCAACGAGGCCACCAGGGTCTCGCCGATGCGGTTGCGGCCGTTTTGAATGAGTGCCAGGGCGAAGGAACGGCCCAATGCGGCGCTGTGGTAGCTGGAGGTCACGAAGCCCTCCATGGGAACGGGTCCGTGAGCCGGGTTGACCGGAATGCCCTTTTCCACGAGCTGCGTGCCTTCCGGCAACCTCAGGGAGTGGTCCACGGGAAGCACGCTGACCAGGTGCTTGCGGTCCTCACGGCTTGCGTCCTGGCGGAGGTAGGAGCGCTTGCCGATGAAGTCCTTGGCCTTGGAGACGATCCAGTCCATGCCGGCGTCCTGCGGTGTGACCGTGCCATCGGTATCCTGCCCGACAATCGGGTAGCCCTTCTCGGCGCGGAGAACGTGCATGGTTTCAGTGCCGTAAGGGGTGATGTTGAACTCGGCGCCTGCGGCAGCGACGGCTTCCCACGTGTTGAGCCCATACCAGGACGGGATGTTGATCTCGTACGCCAGTTCGCCGGAGAAGGAGATGCGGCAAACACGAGCCTGAACTCCGGAAACCAGCGTGGTCTCGCGGAATGTCATGAACGGGAAGGCTTCAGCATCCAAGCCACCGTTTTCGGCGAGCTGGGGAGCAACCTTGGCGATCACGGCGCGGGACTTCGGGCCAACAACGGCGATGGTGCTCCACTGTTCGGTGACGGACGTGCAGACCACATCGAGTTCCGGCCACTCCGTCTGGTGCCACTCTTCCAACCAGTCCAGCACCTTGGCTGCGCCGCCGGTGGTGGTGGTCATGAAGTAGCGGTCATCGTCCAGGCGGAGGGTCACGCCGTCGTCGAAGATCATGCCGTCCGGGGTGCACATGACGCCGTAGCGGGCGGATCCCGGTGCGAGCTTCTTGAACGCGTTGGTGTACACACGGTTCAGGAATTCGCCGGCATCCTTGCCACGGATTTCGATCTTGCCCAGCGTGGTGGCGTCCATGAAGCCCACGGAATCGCGGACGGCGGCGCATTCGCGCAGGACAGCCGTGTCCATGTCTTCCCCGGCCTGCGGGTAGTACCAAGGGCGCTTCCACTGTCCAACGTCTTCGAACAGTGCGCCTTGGGCGACGTGCCACGGGTGGATGGAGGTCACTCGGGCGGGATCAAACAGCTCGCCTCGCTGACGGCCGGCCAATGCTGCGAAAGCCACGGGCGTGAAGGGAGCACGGTAAGCGGTGGTTCCGATCTCACCGACGCCCGGGATGTTCTCGGCTCCGCCGAACTTCAGCGCTGCGGCGATGACGCCGATCGCGTTGACGCCGGACGTCTTGCCCTGATCGTTGGCCGTGCTGATGGAGGTGTACCGCTTGACGTGTTCCACGGACCGCATGCCTGCTCCAGTGGAGCGGAGGACATCGGCCACGGACTGGTCGCGCTGGAAGTCGACGAAGTGATGGTGCCACTCGCCCGGTTCGCCGGTCTGGCCGGGAACCAGCCAGAGCTGGCGGCTCGGTGCGCTGGCCACGGGTGCCTGTAGCTCTACGGGAGTAGTGGCGGATTCGAAACCGGCCGCGATGGACGCTGCTGCTCCCGCCGAGATGCCCTCTGCCAGGCAATCCTGGAGTTCGAAGCTGCCACGGCCTGCGCCCACAACGTGCTGGTCCCTTACAGGAGCGGTGGGAATGAACGCTGCGAGCTCGTCATCCCAACGCAGCTTGCCCTGGCGCTGGCTGTGGAGGTGAACCACCGGGCTCCAGCCGCCGGAAACTGCAAGCAGGTCGGCAGCCAGCTGTTCGACGCCCGAGGTGAGTTCGCCGTCGTCGTTGATACTGCGGATGGTGACGCCGTCCAGACGGCCGTTTCCGTCTGCGGAAGTGTCAGCCACGGCACTGCCGATGAGGACCCGGATACCGGACTCGACGGCGGCGGCAGCCTTCGCGCTGATCTGCGGACGGGCATCGACGACGGCGGCAACCGCCACGCCTGCCGCCTTCAGGTCCGAGGCAAGAGCGTAAGCGGAGTCGTTGGTGGTGCTGATGACCACTCGCGAACCGGCTGCCACGGCGTAACGGTTCAGGTAGGTGCGGGCGGCCGAGGCGAGCATGATCCCCGGACGGTCATTGTTCTCGAACACCAGGGGACGCTCGTGGGCGCCCGGTGCCAGGACAACCTGCTTGGCACGGATGTGCCAAATACGCTGGCGGGAGACACCCGAAGCTGCGGGAACGCTCAAGTGGTCCGTGCGGTTCTGGGCTGCAATGAAGTAGTTGGAGTCATAGGAGCCGAATGCGGTGGTGCGGTTCAGCACCGTGCATTCGCCGGCGGAAACCAGCTCGGCTTCCACGTCAGCAACCCATTCCAGGGCCGGCTTGCCTTCGATCTGTTCTGCCAATTCCGGGGCGGTGGAACCGGAGAGCAGTGCGCCGCCAAGTTCGGGCTGGTCGTCGATCAGGATGACGCGGGCGCCGGTGCGGACTGCTTCGCGTGCTGCAGCCAGGCCGGCGATACCGCCGCCGACCACCAGGACGTCGGTGTGGACGTACTTCTTGTCGTACTCGGCCTTGTCCTCGTTGGGATCCAGTTTGCCCAGGCCGGACAGGAGCTCAATGTTCATGCCGTCCACCAACGACACTGCGGTGGCGGGAAGCATGGACTCGGCGACATGTCCGCGGAAGCGGGGAGCGATCTTGACCAAGGCGTTGGACTCTTCCACGCCGGCCGCCATGATGCCGCGGGGTCGGTCCTCATAGAGTGAGTTGCCGGCGTTGATGTGGCCGTTGGCCAGCAGCGCCGATGCGATGGTGTCGCCCGGGTGACCAGTGAATTCCTGACCGTCCACGGTGAAGCGCCAAGAGATGCTGCGATCAATGCGTCCGCCGGTGGCGAGGCGTGCGTTCTTGCTGGTCACTTCTAGACTCCTTCCGAGGAGGTGGGTGCTGTGGCGCCTGTTGTTGCGGCGCCGGGTGCGAGGCCTGGTTCGCCAGCCTGGCCGAAGTCCCCGCTTTGGGTGAACTCGCCGGGCTGGGACGGTCCGTTCTTCGGGCTGATACCTGCGGCGGCGCTGGCAGCGCTTGCTTGGAGTTCCGGACGGGGCTGGCCCATTGCGTAGATGGAGTGGATTTCGTAGCTCACGGTGTCGCGGAGCATGTTGAACCACTGGCGGCAGCCGGTGCTGTGGACCCAGCGCTCGGCGAAGGTGCCCTTGGTGTTCTCGCGGTAGAACAGGTACTCAGCCCATTCGCGGTCCGTGAGGTCGTTGGGGTTCTCCGGGTAGGCGATGTGTGCCTGGCCGCCGTAGTGGAATTCGGTTTCGTCGCGGGGCCCGCAGTTGGGGCATGAAATGAGGAGCATGTCTTTCCTGTCCTGTCCTGGCTAGTGGGCCACGGCTGCGGCGCCGTGTTCGTCGATCAAGGCGCCTGTTTCGAAGCGTTCCAAAGCGAAGGGCTTGTTCAGCTTGTGCGGTGCGCCCGTGGCAATGGTGTGCGCGAAGGTCAGGCCCGCTGCAGGGGTGCCCTTGAAGCCACCCGTTCCCCAACCACAGTTGACGAACATGTTCTCCACCGGGGAAAGACCAACGATCGGCGAGGCATCCAACGTGGTGTCCACAATGCCGCCCCAAGTCCGGAGCACGTGGGCCCTTGCGAAGATCGGGAAGAGCTCCACGGCTGCTGCCATCTGCTCCTCGATGACGTGGAACGAACCGCGCTGGCCGTAGCCGTTGTAGGAGTCCACGCCGGCGCCCATCACCAGTTCGCCCTTGTGTGCCTGGGAGACGTACACGTGCACGTGGTTGGACATGACCACCGTGGGGTGGACCGGCTCGTGCAGTTCGGACACCAAGGCCTGGAGCGGGTGCGACTGGATCGGCAGCCGGAAGCCTGCCATTTCTGCCAGTACCGAGCTGTGGCCAGCGGCGCAGAGGCCCACCTTTTCGGTGTTGATGTTGCCGCGGCTGGTCTTGACGCCGGTGACCCGGTTGCCGTCCTTGATGAAGCCGGTGACTTCACAGTTCTGGATGATGTCGACGCCGAGTTCATCGCACTTGCGGGCGAAGGCCCACGCAACGTGGTCGTGCTTGGCAATACCTGCACGCGGCTGGTACGTGGCGCCCATGACCGGGTAGCGGATGTTGTCGCTGATGTTCAGGATGGGGCAGAGTTCCTTGACCTGCTGCGGGTCCAGCCATTCAGCGTCCACGCCATTGAGCCGGTTGGCGCCCACGCGGCGAACGCTTTCGCGGACATCGCCCAGGGTGTGGGCCAGGTTCATGACGCCGCGCTGGCTGAACAGGAAGTCGTACTCCAGCTCTTCCGGGAGGATCTCCCAGAGCTTGAGGGCGTGCTCGTAGATTGCAGCGCTCTCGTCCCAGAGGTAGTTGGAACGGATGATGGTGGTGTTGCGGGCCATGTTTCCACCGGCCAGCCAGCCCTTTTCCAGGATGGCGATGTTGGTCATGCCGTGGTTCTTCGCCAGGAAGTACGCGGTGGCCAGGCCGTGCCCGCCGCCGCCCACAATAACGGCGTCGTAGCTCTTCTTCGGTTCCGGGTTGCGCCAGAGGAAGTCCGGGTGTTCGGGGAGGTGGTCTGCACTCACTGGGCTGCTCCAATCAGTTCTGCTTCGGTTACGGCGCCATTGCCGTTGTTGTTCAGGTGGGGGTAGAGCGGGAACTTCTCCGCCAGCGCGGTCACGCGGCGGCGAAGCTCGACGGCGTTGGCGTCGTCCAGGGTGACGTCAGCTTCGGTGCCTGCTTCAGTTCCTGCCTGGGTGCCGCTGTTCGCTGCGGCGATCAACGCCGTCGCAATGATGTCCGAAACTTCGGTGAAGTCCTCAGCCTTGAAGCCACGTGCGGCGAGCGCGGGGGTGCCGATGCGCAGGCCGGATGAAACCATCGGAGGGCGGGGGTCGAAGGGGACGGCGTTGCGGTTGACCGTGATGCCGATGCGGTGCAGGGTGTCTTCGGCCTGCTGGCCGTTGAGGACTGAGTGACGGAGGTCGGCGAGGACCAGGTGGACGTCTGTTCCGCCGCTGACAACCGAGATGCCGGCTGCTGCGACGTCTTCCTGGAGGAGACGCTGAGCGAGGATCTTTGAACCCTCGAGGACGCGGACCTGGCGTTCCTGGAACTCCGGCTCGGCGGCCATCTTGAAGGCAACGGCCTTGGCGGCGATGACATGCTCCAGCGGACCACCTTGCTGGCCGGGGAAGACGGCGGAGTTCACCTTCTTGGCGATGTCGGCGTCGTTGGTGAGAATCACGCCTCCGCGGGGACCGCCAAGGGTCTTGTGGGTTGTGCTGGTGACGATGTGGGCGTGCGGCACCGGGCTGGGGTGGAGACCTGCGGCGACGAGACCGGCGAAGTGGGCCATGTCCACCATGAGGTAGGCGCCCACCAGGTCCGCGATGCGGCGGAATTCGGCGAAGTCCAGCTGGCGGGAGTACGCGGACCAGCCGGCGACGATCAGCTGCGGCTTGCTCTCGAGGGCGAGGCGTTCAACTTCGGCCATGTCCACCGTGTGGGTGTCTTCGCGGACGCCGTAGGGGACAACCTTGTACAGCTTGCCCGAGAAGTTGATGCGCATACCGTGGGTCAGGTGTCCGCCGTGGGCGAGGTTCAGGCCCATGATGGTGTCGCCCGGGGTGATCAGCGCGTGCATGGCCGAGGCGTTTGCCTGTGCGCCGGAGTGCGGCTGGACGTTGGCGAATTCTGCGCCGAACAGGGACTTCAAGCGGTCAATCGCCAGCTGCTCGATCACATCAACGTGTTCGCAGCCGCCGTAGTAGCGCTTGCCCGGGTAGCCCTCGGCGTACTTGTTGGTCAGCACCGATCCCTGGGCTTCCATGACGGCCGTTGGGGCGAAGTTCTCGGAGGCGATCATTTCCAGCGTGGACTGCTGGCGGATGAGTTCCTGGGCGATCGCCTGATCGACCTCCGGGTCCGCCTGGGCGAGCGGGCGGATCAGCGGTTCAACCATGGTGTTCTCCTTCAAAAGCTTGTCTAGTGGCCGACTGTTAGGCAACTGATATATTAGAACTATTGCCATAGTATGTTGAAGATCACATGGTCGTCAACAGGTCTGCGGTAACTCATCCAGCAAACTGAAGTACGACGACGGGAGAGAGCAATGAGCGCTGCATTGGAAGCACTGGAATCAGCTCCGCAGGGAACATCCCTGGCGGAGAACGCCTACCTGCTGCTACGCGACAGGCTCATCATGCTGGACGTCAAACCCGGCGACCCCATCAACGACGGCCAAATCGCCGCCGAACTGGGGATCGGGCGCACTCCAGTCCGGGAAGCCATCAAGCGACTTGAAAGCGACCACCTGGTGGTCTCCTATCCGAGGCGCGGCACGTTCGCCACAGGCGTGGACATTACCCAGCTCGCCGAAGTCTCCGAGATCCGCGAACTCCTGGAGCCCCTCGCCTCCCGGAAAGCTGCCCGCATGGCAAGCCCTGCCATGCGTTCGGAGCTCCGCGCCGTCGCTGCTGCAATCCGTGATCTTGAAGGCCAGGACAATTCCTCCCAGGAACTCATGCGGTACGACATCCGAGTGCACCGGCTCATCTACAAAGCCTCCGCCAATGCCCACCTCGAAGACGTCCTCATTCGCTATGACAACCTGGCCACCCGAATCTGGTGCCACATGCTTGAGAAAATGCCCTCCGTTTCCGGCCACATCTCCGAGCATGCCGACCTCCTCACTGCCATAGCCGACGGCGACGAAGACCGCGCCGCTGAGCTCGCCCTGCACCACGTCGTCAGCTTCGAAGAGACGATCCGCAAGGTCCTCTGACCCCCTCTCACATCCCTCGTGTTTGAGCCCAACGCTCTTTCACATTCCGCGGGCTTGAGCCGTGCCGCCTTCCGGTGGCGGGCTCATCCTCTGCGCGCTCGGTCGTTCCTCCCTTAGACGCGCGCTGCCGGATGACCCCGCCCCCTCCCGACGCTCTCTCACGTCCCGCGTGCTTGAGCGGGTCGCTCTCTCACGTCCCTCGGGCTTGAGCGCGTCGCTCGCTCATGTCCCTCGGGCTTGAGCCCATCCCTTCTCCCCTTTTGGTGTTTTTTAGGGTGCTGCCGCAATCGCCCGCGGGCGCACTTGGGCTGTGGCGTCGATGCTGCTGTTGCCCACCGACGGCGAACTTTCTTCAAGAGAGTGAGAGGGCAATTGGTTGAAGGGGTAGGGATGTGAGAGAGCGTCGGGCAGGTTAATGATGCTTTGAGTGCAACTTCCGTGCGATGAGCGCAACAGCCGCATCGCGCATCAAAATGACCGGTCCCGCACTATCAACCTCAAAAATCTCTACAAACACCCCTTGACCGTGGCGTCGCTCACACATACTCTGGTGCAACAGCGTTGCGTTGAATGCAACCCCAATGATTTTGGTGGACACATGAGCAATGAATCCTCTGTGGCAGCCGAGCAAGGTGTTTCACCCGCCTCCGGCTCCAACCACGCCCTCAGCCCCAACAACACAGTCAGCAAAGACACTCGACGGCGAGTGGTCACCGCCAGCTTCATCGGCAACTTTGTTGAGTGGTTCGACTACGCCGTTTACGGCTACCTGGCCGGCATCATCTCAACAGTTTTCTTCCCGGAGTCAGACCGGCAGACAGCCCTCCTGGCAACTTTCGGCGTCTTCGCCATCAGCTTCTTCGTGCGGCCGCTTGGTGGTTTCATCTGGGGCCATATTGGCGATCGACTCGGCCGAAAGCAGGCGCTCTCGCTCTCGATCGTGTTGATGTCAGTGGCCACGTTCTGCATCGCACTGATCCCGGGCTACGCCACCATCGGTGTAATGGCGCCGATTCTGCTCCTGCTCGTAAGAGTTGTCCAAGGATTCTCCGCGGCCGGCGAGTACGCAGGGGCGTCCGCCTTCCTGGTGGAATATGCGCCGGCGAATCGCCGCGGACTGTATGCCGCCGTCGTGCCTGCCAGTACCGCAGCGGGACTGCTGCTCGGATCACTCCTGGCCGCCCTACTGACGTCAGTACTTAGCGCGGAGCAGCTCAACGAGTGGGGTTGGCGGTTGCCGTTCCTGCTCGCAGCGCCCATGGGGCTCATCGGCAGGTACATCCGGACCAAACTGGAGGACACTCCGGCGTTCCGTGAACTGGCCGAGAAGGACGACGGCGTCAAGGCTCCCGCGTTGGCCATGTTCAAGACGTACCGGAAGCAACTCGTTATCGCCACTGGCGCGGTGCTGCTCAACGCGGTGGGCTTCTACGTGATCCTCAGCTATATGCCCACGTATTTGTCGGAGGAGCTGGGCTTCGGCGCCACGGAGTCGTTCCTCGCCACCACCATTGCCCTGGCCAGCTACATCGGCTTCATCTTCCTCACTGGCATCGCCTCGGACAAGTTCGGCCGCAAGCGCATGCTGATCACCGCGTCGGTCCTGTTCATCCTGCTCACGGTGCCGGCGTTCATGCTCCTGGACACCCGCAACTTCCTGGTGATCGTCCTGGTTCAAATCCTTCTGGGCGGCATGCTCACCCTCAACGACGGCACCCTGCCCAGTTTCCTGGCCGAACTCTTCCCCACGAAGGTCCGGTACACGGGCTTCGCCGTCAGCTTTAACCTCTCCAACGCCTTGTTCGGTGGCACTGCGCCGTTCATGGCCACCCTCCTGATCGGCATGACGGCCAGCAAGCTGGCACCCGGCTGGTACCTCGTGGCCGCCGCCATAGTTTCCCTCACCGCAGTCCTGTTCGCCACGGAGACTTCCAAGAAGCCCCTGCTGCAGGACTAGTTCAACCCACCCATTGAAAGGAACCACCATGACCATCACCCAGAACGAGGCCGTCAACGATGTCGCCAAGCTTGAGCGCACCAAGGTCCTCAACAACGGAGAAAAGGTTTCGCTGACTTTCTCCGACGCGGAGTTTGAGCGCCGCCTCAGCGGCCTCCGCAGCATCATGGCCGAGAAGGACCTCGACGCCGTCATCCTCACCAGCTACCACTCCATCAAGTACTACTCGGACTTCCTCTTCACCTACTTCGGCCGCTCCTACGGCATGGTGGTCACCAAGGAAGACACCGTCACCATTACGGCGAATATCGACGCCGGGATGCCTTGGCGCCGCAGCTACGGCGACAACCTTGTGTACACGGACTGGCGCCGGGACAACTACATCCACGCCATCCAGGAAGTGCTGCGCACTCGCGGTATCAACCCGCGCCGCATCGGCGTCGAAGATGACTCGCTGCCGCTGGACAACCGCAACAAGATCCAGGCAGCCTTCTCAGGAGCCACGCTGGTGGACGTCGCGCAGGCTGCGATGCGTCAGCGCATGATCAAGTCTGACGAGGAGATTGCGGTCATCAAGCATGGTGCCCGCATTGGTGACCTCGGCGGCGAGGCCATCCGCAACGCCATCACAGCCGGGATCACCGAGTACGAGGTTGCCTTGATCGGCACTGAAGCCATGGTCCACGAGATCGCCCGAACGTTCCCGGACTCTGAAATCCGTGACACGTGGGTTTGGTTCCAGTCCGGCATCAACACCGACGGCGCCCACAACTGGGCCACCACGCGCAAGATTCAGGAACACGACATCCTGTCCCTGAATTGCTTCCCCATGACCAGTGGCTACTACACCGCCCTGGAGCGCACCCTGTTTTACGGCGAACCGGATGCCCGCTCCCTGGAGCTGTGGAACATCAATGTAAAGGTCCACAAGCGCGGCCTGGAACTCATCAAGCCCGGCGCGGTCTGCAAAGACATCGCCGCCGAGCTGAACGAGATCTACGTCAGCCACGGACTGCTGGCCAACCGCACCTTCGGCTACGGCCACTCGTTCGGCGTGCTGAGCCACTACTACGGACGCGAAGCGGGCCTGGAGCTGCGCGAGGACATCGACACCGTTCTGGAACCGGGCATGGTGGTATCCATGGAACCGATGATCACGGTCCTGGACGGCCAGCCGGGCGCCGGCGGCTACCGCGAGCACGACATCCTGGTGGTTGGAGATGACGGGGCAGAGAACATCACCAAGTTCCCGTTCGGCCCCGAGTACAACATCATCGGAGCCTAGTGACCCGGCCGGTGAGCACAGCGTGGTGTCCACCGGCCGGTGCGCCTGCCCAAGCGAAATATAGTGAACCCATGACTCCCTCGGAATCCAACGACGCTCCAGAAAACAGCAACGGCAGTGGCGATAGCAAAAGTACCTCCGTCATCGTCAACGCCATCGCCGTGTTGAGGAGCTTCAGCGCCGACGAGCCGCTCCTGGGAGTCACCGAAATCGCGGGTCGCGTTGGCCTGCACAAGAGCACGGTCTCCCGAATCCTCGCGACGCTGGAACAGGAAAACCTTGTAGAGCGCGACGTCGATTCGCGCAGGTTCCGCTTGGGGCTGGGAATGATCGCCATGGCGGGTCCACTCCTGGCGGAACTCGAAGAACGCCGCGTCGCCTACCCCGTGCTGCGCGAACTTACTGAGCGCACGGGGGAGACGAGTGCGCTCATGGTGTGGAACGGTAACGAATCCATGTGCGTGGAACAGATCCCCAGCCGGCATCAGGTCAAACACCTCACTCCGCTGGGGGCGCGATACAACGAGGCCCTCAGTTCCTCGGTGCAGGTGTTCCTTGGCACGGAGAACGAAGATCGGGTGCGTCAACTGTTGCGCAGCGGCTCGATTACCCTCCCTGGTCTGGACGAGGACGCAATTGAGGGGTACCTCGAGCGGATCGGGGAGTCCTTGAAGCGCGGCTGGGCAGTGAACTTCGGGGAGACCTCTATTGAAGAAGTGGGTGTGGCCTCGCCCGTTTATGACCATCGTGGCGACATTGTGGCGTCCGTCCTGATCCCCGCACCGAAATTCCGCGTTTCGCAGGACACCCTGGACAGCCTCGGTGAAGCCTGTGCCGCAGCCGCGGCCAAAGTAACCACGCGCCTGGGTGGCCGCGCCCCGCGGTAGCCGGGCAGCCCGTCGTCGAGCCCCGGAAGCCTCCGCCGAGATGGCAGTAGATGACGATCAAGAGCAAGAACATTGTCCTTAAATGGCATCTCGGCGGAAACAAAACGGCGGCCGTTCCCGCATGGGGACAGCCGCCGTCGTTGATTACAAGCCGTGCGGAAGGTCTACATCTTCCGTCGTGCTGTGGTTGTTTCGTCCATGGCATCCCTGCCCAGCCAGGCGCCCAGCCCGATCATGGCAATGCCGAGGATCAGGTGCAGCCAGTTGTCAGCCGTATTGAACGGGACGAAGTTGGCAGCTGTTTCCTGGTTGATGACCAGGCCGTAGATCCAAAGAACGATGTACACGGCGCCGCCGCCCAGGAGGAACAGGCGAGCCATGCGTGCGTTCCTTGCCATGGCCAAGCCGGCCACGCCAAACAGCAGGTGAACGATGTTGTGGAGTATGGATACTTGGAAGATTCCAAGCAGCATGGCGCCGGATTCATGTCCCGCAAAGGTCATGGCGCCGAAATTGGTGGTGATTCCCGGGATGAAGCCCAGGATGCCTACCAGCAGAAATACAATGCCAACGCCCATGGCGGTGTTGCGAAGCGTCAACCCCATCATGTGGTG
Organism: Paenarthrobacter sp. GQ52; assembly: GCF_059759005.1. Lineage (NCBI taxonomy): Bacteria > Bacillati > Actinomycetota > Actinomycetes > Micrococcales > Micrococcaceae > Paenarthrobacter > Paenarthrobacter sp. GQ52. The sequence goes on along the minus strand of NZ_JCAXEJ010000007.1, from coordinate 51,276 downwards.
GTGTTCGGCGGGGTGCGAAGCGGTGGTCATCAAGTCCTCCCTTTCACGCTGTTACCCGGCTCTTCTCATGGAGAGCCGACCTGCGGCAAGGGGTGTCGCAAAACCTTGCCGACGCCGCCATAATACTCCTGAAATGCCTCCGATAGCAGGGGATGAGCCCAGTTCAGCGGCGGTTAGCATGGATTTATGAGCCAAGCTCCAGACGGACGTGTGCATACGATCTTCCATGACACCCGCGATCTCACGCCTTTCCGCGAGGGCTACGTCCGCACGCCGGTCCGTGGCCTGGCCGACGGCGTCAATGACGTGCTTTCCGGGGTCCTCAGCGGTCGCGACCATGCGAGGTTGTCCGTGGTGGGGAATGTCCCGAGGCTCAGGATGCTGTCTTCCAAGACGGCGAAGGCCATGCATGAGGCCGTGTTCACTTCCACGGAGCCCGATCGGCTCCTTGCTTTCGGCCGCACATATCCGGGCTGGGCCGGCTTATGCCACGTGATGGCGGGGCTGCTCACGTACAAGCATGGCGGATTCCTGAGGGCGTCCGAGCTGTTGCAGCGCGGTTTAACAACAAGGATCGACGACGACGCCAGCCAGTTCTCGGCTACGTACCTTGGGCAGGTGGTCACCAAAGTCGAGGTAGCCGAACGCATCGAAGTTCCGGTCCTGTTCAGTGAGGAAGCCGTGTTTCTGACGTTGTCCCATTGTCTCCGGGAAATGGGGATGACCGAGGCGGCATTGGAAGCGGTGGTGACTTTGCCGCCGTCGTTGCCTTCTGCATTGGCGCGGTGCACGGCGGCGTATTCGCTGGAGCGCCACCGCGACGTGGTGCTGTGGACAGAAGGTTTGCTGAACACGGATGACCTGTCGGCCGCGCTGTTGTTGATGCGGGCGCGGTCGCAGCGGGCAAGGGGCGACTTCGAATCGGCCCAGGTTGCCTTGAAGGAAGTCCTCCGGCGTCGGAAAACCAACCTGGCCTTGAAGAATGATGCCTTGACCGACAGGGCGTTGCTCGCGCTCGACCAAGGCCGCCGCACCCTCACTCCGCGATCCAAGCGGCCAGCCCCGCCCGCCGAGCTTGAGACTTTGGAAGTCATCCGCAAGGACGCCGAGATGCGGCGTCTCTGGGAGAACGACTTCAGGCAGCTGGGCGGCGAATAAAACACCCTTGTGCCGTACTCAGGAGAGGCGTATTCTCTTAATCAACCAATCAGTTGATCAACGAGTAAGTTGATCAACGTTGGTTGAAGAAAGGGTTGAAGCGGAAATGGAACAAGATGCCCTGGGGTCGGAATCCCTGGATAAGGCCTTCATGGCGTTGGCTGATCCGGTGAGACGGGCCATGGTAGCCCGTCTGTCGCGGGGAGACGCCACTGTCAATGAGCTGGCCGAACCCTTCGCCATCACCAAACAGGCGGTTTCGAAACACATTCAAGTCTTGGAGCATGCCGGCTTGGTCACCCGTTCCCGCGACGCCCAGCGCCGGCCGGTTCATTTGGATGCGGCAGCCCTGGAGCGACTGACGGCTTGGATTGACCAGTACAGACTGATCGCCGAGTCACGCTTCCGCCAGTTGGACGAGTTGCTGGGTGTCGGCATCTCCCACCATGAACAAGAGAACACGACAGCAAAGAAGAAAGAGGAACTGAAATGAGCAATCCAACAACAATCACCGCTGATAGTGGCGTCCCGTTCGTTGATACAGTCCGCGAATTCGATGCCCCGGTCAGTGCAGTTTTCAAAGCCCACGTTGACCCGGACCTCTTGGCCAAATGGCTGGGCCCGCGCAGCACGGTCACGAAGATAACCGAATACAACGCCACCACCGGCGGAAGCTGGCGCTACGAAAGCGGCGACGATAGCGGGATGTACGGATTCCGCGGCGTGTTCCACACGGTCGAGGCCGACGCGTTGATCATCCAGACAACCGAGTTCGAAGGAGCGCCGAATCAGGTGGTCATCAGCACCACCACGTTCGAGGAAATCGACGGCAGGACCAGGATGTCGGCGCACGAGGTCTACCCCTCGGTTGAAGCACGCGACATGGCCCTGGCTACAGGGATGGATTACGGCGTGATCGAAGGATACGAGCGGCTGGACGAACTGCTCGCAGCCTAGCCGCTTATCGCTTAGCTGCTTGCAGCCTGGAACTGCGGCAGAAGCGACAGGAGTTGCTCTGACAGCAGCACTGTCCCAAGTCCGATCATGATGACTCCGCTGACCAGGGTCACTACCCGGGCGGCGCCGGGCCGGGAGGCCAGCAGCTTCCTGGAAGTCAATGCGACGGCGGTGTAAACCAACCCGGCGAGGATTACGAAGGTCAGGCCCAGCAAGCCCGATTGGACCGGAACAGGCAGTGCTGCCTCGGGGCTGACGAACTGCGGCACCAGCGCCACAAAGAAGAGCAGGCCCTTGGGGTTGATGCCGCTGGTGCCCATGCCCTGAAGGAAGGTGCGGAGCTGGTTTCCGGACTGCACGACGCCGCCTTCCGCACTAAAGCTGGCAGCTCGCCACGTGCGGAGGGTAGCAATGCCGAGCCAGAGCAGGTAGGCGGCCCCCGCGATGGTCAGCCATCCCAATAGTCCTGGAACTCCGGCCAAGAGGGCGGCCAGTCCTGCAGCCATCAGCAAAGTGTGGATGACGTAACCACTGCATAAGCCGGCGACGGCAGGGACGAAGCTGCGCTGACGGAGGCCCGCCGAAATCGAGTACGCCCAGTCGACGCCCGGTGTGCACGCCAAGCTGACGGCGACGAGCATGAAGGCGAGGAACAGCTGCGGATTCAAGTTTTCTCTCCCAGGCTAGGTGGTAGGAAAACTCTAGGGAAAGTCGGCCCGTAAGTGTTCCCGTTTTTAGCCCGGGCGGAGCCATTTTCGGTAAGATAATTGCGTGATCGACGGGATTGATAGAACTATTTTGCGCCACCTCAAAGAGGACGGCCGGATGACTGCCACAGCCCTTGCTTCCAAGGTGGGTTTGACCGTGGCTCCATGTCATCGGAGGCTCCGCGATTTGGAGTCCTCAGGGGTGATCCGCGGCTACCGTGCAGACATCGATCCTGCCGCGGTGGGCCTGGGCTTTGAAGCGATTGTTTTTGTCACGCTCAAGCAGGTGGAGCGCACCATCATGGCGGAGTTCGAAGAGCGTGTGACTGCCAGTCCCAACATTGTGGAGGCACAGCGGCTCTTCGGATCCCCTGATTACCTGCTCAAGGTCATTGCCGCGGACCTGCCCGCGTATCAGCGCTTCTACGACGACGAACTCGCGGCACTTCCCGCGGTGGAGCGCCTCACGTCAACCCTGGTGATGAAGAATCTGAAAACCAACATAGGACCGCCGGTCTGAGGAGACCTACTCCGCCAGTAGTCCAGTGGTCCGATAGGGAATCACTTCGCGGAGGAACATGCTGGTGGACGTGCGCACGATCCCCGGGCACAGCCGGATTTCCTCGGATACCCGATACAGGTCGTCCGGGCTTTTGGCTACCACCCTGATGATGAGGTCGGTATCGCCGGCGGGAGCATGGCATTCGAGAACTTCGGGGATCTCCCGCAGGGCAGCAATAGCTTCGTTGAGGTGGCTTTGGTCGAGCTCGGCACTGACGGCGGCAGCCACGCCACGTCCCAAGGCCGAGGGCAAGACGCGACTGCTGTTGGGGCGGAGGGCCCCGGACGCCGTCATTCGCTCGAGGCGCGACTGAACTGTGCCCCGGGCGAGGTGAAGTTTCTGGGCCAGCACCATGATGGGCACGCGCGGATCTTCGTCCAAGGCGGCGAGGATCCGACGGTCTGTAGCGTCGAGTTCCTGCAAAGTGACCACTTCCTGTCGAGCTTTTCACTTGAGACTGGTCAGATCGATCAATCAATATGATGTCCGTTGCACCAACTGTATGCCTTCTGCTGAAATGGTGACAACGAAGCAGGTCGCGGCTACCGCCAAACCCCGCAGGCATCAGGAACCCGGAACATCACCCGGAGCCCTGCACAGGTTTCCCGCAAGGAAGCAGCCGCTGATTGACTCTTGTTCACAGCATTGTCATTCTGCACCCGTCCCTTCACTGGGGCGCCACAGCAAGAGCCCCTGAGCTACCGGATCGTTGCGGTAGCTGAGGGGCTCTTGTGTTGCCTGACCCGGTCTTTGCCTCCCCTGTCCGGCGAATAGGCTTGGATCATGACTGCTGCTGGCCGCTTCGCCCCGAGCCCCTCTGGCGAACTGCACGTAGGCAACCTGAGGACCGCGGTTCTCGCCTGGCTCTTCGCGAAGTCCACTGGCCGCGATTTCCTGCTGAGAGTTGAGGACCTGGACCGCGCCCGCTCCGGCGCTGAGGCGGAGCAGCTCCGCGATCTGCGGGCCGTCGGCGTCAGTTGGGACGCCGCCGTCGTTCGCCAGACTGAACGCGCGGCGCTGTATGACGAAGCGATTGCGCGTCTGGCGGCAGATGGCCGGACCTATGAATGCTTCTGCACGCGACGGGAAATCCAGGAGGCCCCCTCCGCGCCGCATGCTCCGCAGGGCGCTTATCCGGGAACGTGCCGACGGCTTTCCCATGCCGAACGTGAGATCCGGCGCGCCACGCGTCCCGCCTCCATCCGCTTACGGGCGGAGGTTTCGGAGTGGGCTGTTGAGGACCAGTTGCTCGGTAAATATGCGGGCGTCGTGGACGACTTTGTGCTTCGCCGCAACGACGGCGTGACCGCCTACAATCTCGCGGTGGTGGTTGACGACGCCCACCAGGGAATTGACCAAGTTGTGCGCGGCGATGACCTCCTCCCATCCACGCCGAGGCAGGCCTATTTGGCGACGCTGCTCGGGTTGCCGATCCCTGAATACGCGCACGTTCCGTTGGTTGTTAACCACGACGGCGTGAGGCTGGCGAAGCGCGACGGGGCCGTCACGCTGGGCGACCTCGCCGCCGTCGGAATTCCTGCAGAACGTGTGCGTGACCTACTGCTGGAGTCTCTTGGACTGCCCTCGGGAACCCTGCAGGCGGCCCTGCCGCACTTCACTCCGCGTCACGTGCCAAAGACGCCTTGGGTGTGGAAAACTCCCCGGGCCTGAACTGTGCACCGCGCAGGGCAAGTGCAGCTTAGTTGAGCTGCGCTGCCGGGACTCCGGCCGCCATTCCCGCCCACAATGTGTCGGTTGTAGCGGTGACCACGTACTCCACTGAATTCCCGTCCAGCTGACCGCCGGCGGCGAGAAGGGCCGTGCCATGAAGGCTCACAAAGCACACCATGGCCAGGGTTTCGGGGTCACCGGCGGCCAGGACGCCGGCTTGCTGTGCCTCGGCAATCATTGCCCGGGCAACGTGGATGCCTTGCACGCCGGTGCTTCGCAGCTCTTCGCTGGAATCGGGATGGTGCTTGGTGGAGTACATCACCGTCAGCAGGGCGGGGTGCTCAACCGCGAAGTCCACGTAGGCCTTCCCAACATTGACGAAACGCTCCCGGAGGTCTTCGCCTGAATGGGCGGCGTCAAGGATGCGGCGGTTCATCGACTCAAAGCCGGCCAGTGCCACGGCGTCGATCAGGGCTTGCTTGTCGCGGAAGTGCTTGGCCGGCGCGCCGTGGCTGACATTCACATCACGGGCCAGTTGCCGCAAGGAGAGCCCGTCCACGCCAGCTTCTTCGATGGTTTCCATGGCGCGGCCCAAGAGTGCTTCCCGGAGTTTGCCATGGTGGTAGGGCTGGTCAGTCATGACTACATTCTATGCCAATGTAGTCATTGACAACAAAGTAGACACTGCCTACCATGTAGACAGCGACTACATTAGTCTCCGACTCAATTGATTGGATTCCGCCATGACCATGACATACACAGGCACCACTGCACTCATCACGGGCGCCAGCTCCGGCCTGGGCGCTGAGTTCGCCGGACAATTTGCTGCCCTGGGCTCCAACCTTGTCCTTGTGGCCAGGCGTGCAGACCGCCTGGAGGAGTTGGCTCAGGACCTGCGCGCACGCCACCGCGTCACAGTGACCGTCCTCCCCATGGACCTCGGCCGCGCAGGAGTGGGACGCGAGCTCCTCGACGAACTGGCCGGCCGCGGAATCACCGTCGACACCTTGATCAACAACGCCGGTTTCGGCACCCACGGTCCTTTGGTCAAGGAAGACCCGGACACCATCGCATCCGAGATTTCCTTGAACGTTGCCGCCCTCGTGGACATTACGCGTGCCTTCCTGCCGGACCTGCTAGCCTCCGGGAAGGGTGCCTTGGTGAACGTCGCCAGCACTGCCGCGTTCCAACCCATCCCCGGCATGGCCGTCTACGGCGCCACCAAGGCCTTCGTCCTGAGCTTCACCGAAGCAGTTGCCCACGAAACCAAAAACACCGGACTCAACGTCCTGGCCCTCTGCCCCGGTGCGACGCGTACAGAGTTCTTTGACGTCCTCGGCGGTGAGTCCGCAGCGGTAGGCAAGATGCAGACCTCTGCACAGGTTGTGGGGACTGCCCTCAAGGCGCTCGATCGCAAGGACACTCCCGGCAGCGTCGTCTCGGGTTGGGCCAACCGTGTTGCAGCCGGGTTCGCCCAGCGTTTGCCACGGGCCATTACCGTCGCCATCGCGGCGCGCGCTGTTCAGGACTCGTAGGACCGGCAGGACTGGTAGGACCGGCAGGGCTTTGCGATTGGAGGGGCGGTGCTGCGGGTCCGGGAACAGCGGATAGCCTGAAGGTGAGGACCGATCCCCGTCGGTCCCTCTTCAAGCCGGAGGCCAGCATGACCGAACCACGCTTTACCGTAGAGACAGCCCAGGTTTTGGCCGAGGTGGCTCACAACCGGCAGAAGGACAAGCTCAAACGTCCTTATCGGGAGCACGTTCTGGCTGTGGGCGACGCGCTCGCCGACTTTGACGAGGATATCCAGATCGCAGGGTACCTTCATGACATCGCCGAGGATACGCCCATCACTCGCCAGGCCCTGCTTGAAATGGGAGTGTCCGAGCGGGCGGTAGACATCATCGAACGCGTCACCCGCCGCTTCCACGACGACCCGGATGATTACGACGCCGGCATCCGTTTCGTTGCGGAGGACCACGACGCAACGTTGGTGAAGATCGCGGACAACGCGCACAATTCACTGCCGGAGAGGGTCAAGGCACTAGCTGAAAAGTGGCCGGACAAGCAGCCGGTAACCCGATACGCCGATGCCCGACCCGTGCTCTACACGGCGGTTCCCCGCGAAGAGGTCCGGATGATCCTGGAGCGGATCAACCCGTACCTGCTTCGGGAACTGGACGAGATCGTTCCGGAGTAGCCCACTCGTTGTGAGGCCCGCTCTGCGCACAATGGGACGGACTTGGGGTGCAAAGCGGGCCCCGCAACGCAGGGGGATGCCTTAGCCCGCGGCGGTTTCCAGCCGCCGGAGGGCTGCTGCCCGGCCCTTGTGCCCGCGTCGTTCGTCGTAAGCAATGGACAGGCCCAGGACCACCATCATTGTCAACATGCAGATGGGCACGGAGGCGCCGGCGGCGGCCAGGGCAATGCTTGCAGCCAAGCCAAGGACCACCAGCGCGGAACTCAGGAAGTGTTCGCGGTCCAGGCCGAGCATGATGCCGTACAGCGTGCTGAGTGAGACCTTGAAAACAATGATGGGAATGGCGATGGAGGCCACCGCGGCGGCCGCAGGAATGTGGGCTTCGTGGTCAATGTAGTACGCGGCAACATGCAGTCCAGCCCCGGTGGCGGCAATGGCAGCGAAGATCGGCATATGCCCATAGCCGAACACCCAGGAACGGTGCCGCTGGACGTGAAGTGCCGGACCCGAGGGCAGGATGAAGTAGATCCACCACATGGCGAAGGCCAGCCCGGTGCCACTCAATCCAACCAAGGCCGCATCCATGGACCATTGGTGGGTGGCCACAATGGCACGCAGCGTTTCAATGGCACCAATCAAGCATTCACCCAGGGCGATGATGGCCAAAAGGCCGTACCTCTCCGCGATGTGGTGCGCGTGCCACGGGGTACGGATGTTGCGTTCTGCGAAGTACGGTGCCGCCATCTCCATGATGAACAGCGGAGCTGCCATGAGGAAGGTGGTGAGGACGCTCGCATCGACCAAGAGAACCACCACCCATCCGATTTGGACGATCGCCACGTACTTCGCGTAGCGCAAACAGGTTTCCCGGCGTTCGGGATCCTGGCGGGCTGCGCGCAGCCACTGGAAAATCAGGGCCACCCGCATGACGATGTAGCCGAGCACCATGGTGAAGTTATCCACGTGCTTGCCCTCGATGATGGAGTGGAACACCGGCTCGACGCCCATGGCCAGGATGAGGACACCCACCATCTGCACCATCGTGACTACGCGGAACACCCAGTCGTCGGTGTCGTAGGCGCTGGCGAACCATGTGAAGTTGATCCATGCCCAGATCACCGCGAACATGGCGAAGGAGAAGGCGAGGAGACCTGGCCAGAAATGCGCTTCCGCCACTGCATGGGCGAACTGGCTGCCGGCAACACCGAAAGCGATGACAAAGGTCAGGTCGAAGAAGAGCTCCAGCGGTGTTGCTGTGCGGTGCTTTTCATGGGGATCGCGGCCGCCCATGCGGGACAACGCATGGCGAAGGGGATTCGAGGACATGGCACAAAGATTACCGTTGCCCTTGCCTCCACGCCGAGATCGCCGGAATGCGTCGAGTCCCCCTTGAATGTTCCAGCGAGTCCGCAGCGTTCCGGCGAACTCGAGGAAAATGCAGCCCTACACGCGCCCCAACACGTCGATGTCTTCCAGGAAGTCCTGGTGAACTTCGGCGCTGACGGTGGTCCGGGTATCACCGATCGCGTCGAGGTAGTCCTGGGTGACCGGCCCTTTACGTCCGTTGGAAGCAAGACCGGAGTCGCCGTCGTCGTACACTGCTTTTTCCAGGGCCCGCTGGGAGGCGCTGCGGGCAGCGAACTCGATGTCCGCGGGGGAGAACCCCTCGGTGCGCTCAACCAGCTGGGCGATATCGACCGAATCCACCACGGTGGCGGGGATGAATCGCTGCCACATGGCTTCACGGGCGTGAACGTCGGGGAGCCCGATGGGGATGACGTAGTCGAACCGGCCGTGGCGCAGGAAGGCGGTGTCCAGGGCACGGATGAAGTTGGTGGCACAGACCAGCAGTCGGCCGGGTTGTTCGCGGAAAGCCGGGATGATCTTGAGGAGTTCGTTGGTGACTCCCTGCAGCGGCGACGGCGGATCACCGGCGCGCTGCGACGCGATTTCCTCCACTTCGTCGATGAATACCACGGCGTGTTCCAGCTCGGCGATTTCCAGGAACGTCTCGCGTAGTGCGCCGGCCAGGCCCTTGGGGTCCGCGGCCAGACGGGACGGGAAGACTTCCACGAACGGCCACTCAAGCCGGGATGCTATGGCTTTGGCGAAGGTGGTTTTGCCGGTGCCCGGAGGGCCGAAAAGAACTACTGCCCGGGGCGGGACAACGCCGTATTCGTCGGCGAGGTCGGCCTCAGCCAAGGGCAAAACCAGCCGCCGCTCCAGCAACTCCTTCTCGCGGCGCATGCCGGCCACGTTCTCCCACAGGTCCCGGGCAAGGATCCGCCCGCCCAGCAGCCCCAATGCGCCCAGCTCCTGCCGCTGCACGGGTATGGTCCGCTCGAAGTAGCGCAGGTTTTTCTTGACCACGAACCCGCGTCCCAGGAATGCCTCGACACGTGTTTCGGTCTCCGGCATGAGCGCGGAGAGTTTGTTGAGGCCGTGCGGGGCCATGCGGTTCTCGACGGCGGATAGCAGCGAGGTGCCGATGCCGCGGCCGCGGAACTCCGTCAGGGTGGCCAGGAAAACGATCCAGCCTTGGTCATGGGCGGCGCGTCCGACGGCGGCGCCCACCACCTGGTCACCTTGGACGGCCACCACGGCGTGGTCCTTCTCGCAGGATGCCAGTACCTCGGACAACGCGTACACGGGCTCCACGCCATCGGCTTTGAGTGACTCCCAGAGGTGCAGGATGCCGTCCAAATCGGACGAATGGAAGTCCCTGATGCGCCAGTTGCTCATGGCTGTATCTCCTGAGTCTGCTAAGTGAGTCGCCGTTGATCTCTTGGAGTTGAGCATAGGCGAAGCACCGCTACAGGAGGTTGCGGGTCCGTTGCGTTACGAAACCCTACGTCTGGTCCGCCCTACTGAAGTACCCCCTAGTCGACCGGACGCAGCCGCAATCCCTGCATGCCGCCGTCGACCGCCAGCGAAGTCCCCGACGTCGACCCCGATAGCGGGCTCGCCAGGTAAGCGACGGCGCCGGCTACCTCAGCTGGGTCGACCATCCGCCCGTGCGGTTGGCGGGCGTTCAGGGCGTCGCGCTCAGCGGCAGGGTCAGCAGCTGAATCGAGCAACCGGCCAACCCAGGGAGTGTCCACGGTGCCGGGGTTCACGCAGTTCACACGGATCCCCTCGCGGACGTGGTCTGCCGCCATGGCGAGCGTCAAGGACAAGACCGCGCCCTTCGACGCCGAGTACAGGGCACGCTTAGGAAGCCCGGCAGTCGCGGCAATGGAACAGGTGTTAACGATCGCGGCCGCCGGAGACTCACGCAGGTATGGCAAGGCTGCCCGGCTGACACGGGCGATTCCCACCACATTGACGTTGAGGACACGCAACCACTCGTCGTCGTCGTTCGCGGAAATGTCGCCCTGTGCGCCGATGCCGGCGTTGTTGATGACGATGTCCAGGCGGCCGAACTGCTGCACAACGTGCTCGACGGCGGCGCGCACGGAGGCGTCATCGGCCACATTGCACTGCACGCCGAAGTGCGGGCTGGTTTCCGGGGCGAGGTCCAGGACCGCCACCTCCGCACCGCCGGCGGCGAGACGGTCGGCGATCGCTGCCCCGATTCCGGAGGCGCCGCCGGTGACGAGTGCCGTGAGGCCTTCGAAATCGTTCCCCACTCGGGTTGCCATGGCCCTAGGCGTTGATGTGGGCGGGAGCGGGTGAGCCGTGGTGAGCGCCGGCCTGCGCGGGGAAGTACTCCTGCCGTTGGCGGCCCAGTCCCTCAATCTCCAACTCCACCACGTCCCCAGGCTGGATGAACGGGAATCTGCCGGAAAGTGCCACGCCCTCGGGAGTGCCCGTGATGATCACGTCGCCCGGCTCCAGGACCATGTACTGGCTGAGGTGGTGGACGATCGTGGCGGGGCCGAAGATCATGTCCGAGGTATTGGAGTCTTGCCGGCCTTCGCCATTGACCAAAGTCTGTAGGCGAAGGTTGCCGGCATCGATGTCCGAGGCCGGAACCAGCCACGGACCCAGGGGAGTTGAGCCGGGGAGGGACTTGCCCTTGGTCCACTGTCCCGCAGCGCCGGGGATCTGGTACTCGCGCTCGGAGAGATCGTTGGCCACGGCATAACCGGCGATGCATGCTTCGGCTTCAGAAGTGGAGGAAAGGTATGACGCTTCCTTGCCGATCACGATTGCCAGTTCCACTTCCCAGTCGTACTTTTCCGACGACGGCGGGATGGGGGCTGCGTCGAACGGCCCGGCGATAGTGTTGGTCGGCTTGAGGAACACCACGGGAACCTCGGGCGGCGTAGCACCGGATTCGGCGGCGTGCGCGGTGTAGTTGAGTCCGATGGCCACCACGGCGCCGGGGCGGGCAACGGGTGCGCCGATGCGCAGGCCTTCCGGTGAGATTTCGGGGAGCTTCCCTTTGTCCAGGGCTTCCCGGGTGCGATCAATGCCGTCCGAGGCGAGGAAACCGCCGTCGATGTCGTTGGTCAGGGCCGTAAGGCTGAAGTACTTCTCGGTGCCGTCGGCGTCCTGGGCGATGACGGCCGGTTGTTCGTTTCCGGCCGTACCCAGCCTGGCGAATTTCAAGGTCATGGCTTCCTCCGTGCGTTCGGGACTAACATCCGAGCTCTAGTGTGGTGTTTTCACCCATAATACGGAAATGTGACCCATTGACAAGGCAGACATCGGATGTTTAGTCTCGGTGGAGAATCGTGACGCACTTCAGGAGCCGCATGAGCACCATCACCGCAATGGATACGTTCGATATCCGCTTTCCAACATCCCTTGAACTGGACGGCTCGGATGCCATGAATCCGGACCCGGACTATTCGGCCGCGTACCTGATCATCCGCACGGATGCCGGGGACGGGCATGAGGGTCACGGCTTTGTGTTCACCATCGGGCGGGGGAACGAGGTGGAGACGGCGGCGATCGAGGCCCTCCGTGGGCACGTTCTTGGCCGCACGGTTGAGGACCTGCTGGCTGACATGGGGGCCACGTGGAAACTGCTGGCCCATGACTCGCAGCTCCGGTGGCTGGGTCCCGAGAAAGGCGTCATGCACATGGCTATCGGCGCCGTCGTCAATGCACTTTGGGATTTGAAGGCCAAACGCGCAGGGCTGCCCCTCTGGGAATTGCTCGCCGGCATGACGCCCGATGAGCTCGTAGCACTCGTCGACTTCCGCTACCTCACGGATGCGCTCACCCCGGACGAAGCCCTGGAAATCCTCCGTGCCGCCGAGCCTGGTCGGGAAGCGCGCAAAGAGGCACTCCGCGCCGAGGGCTACCCCGCGTACACCACGACGCCGGGCTGGCTGGGTTACAGCGACGAGAAACTGACGCGGCTGGCCAAGGAAGCCGTGGCGGACGGATTTGCCCAGATCAAGCTCAAGGTGGGGGCGTCCCTGGAGGACGACATCCGCCGCGTGCGGGCCGCCCGTGCTGCCGTTGGTCCCGACGTCAGGATCGCGGTGGATGCCAACCAACGCTGGGATGTGCAGGAAGCCATCGACTGGATGGCCCACCTTGCCCCCTACGACATCGCCTGGATTGAGGAACCCACCAGCCCGGACGACATCCTGGGCCATGCTGCCATCGCCCGTGGAGTGGCGCCCATCCCTGTGGCCACCGGCGAACACGTCCAGAACCGGGTGGTGTTCAAGCAGATGCTCCAGGCCGGCTCGCTTCAGGTCCTGCAGATTGACGCGGCCCGGGTAGCGGGAGTGAATGAGAACATCGCCATCCTCCTTCTCGCTGCCAAGTTCGGTGTGAGGGTTTGTCCGCATGCCGGTGGTGTGGGTCTGTGTGAAGCCGTGCAGCACCTGTCCATGTTCGACTTCGTTGCGGTGTCCGGGACCAAGGAGAACAGGACCATCGAGTTCGTGGACCACCTCCATGAACACTTCATCACATCCGTGGACGTCCACGACGGCGCGTATTGGCCGCCGTCGGATCCTGGTGCAGGAAACGAAATGCTCAGTGAAACACTGGCCGCGTACAGCTTTCCGAACGGCCCCGTATGGAAGGAATCCCGTTGATCCAGCACGCACCTTGGTTTGAAGAGGCACGTTTTGGGATGTTCGTTCACTGGGGCATCTACGCCCTGCCTGCCCGGCACGAGTGGGTGATGAACCAGGAAGAAATCACTGTGGAGGAGTACTCCAAGTACTTCCGCCGCTTTGACCCGGACCTCTACGATCCCCTTGAATGGGCACGCGCCGCAAAGGGCGCCGGGATGAAGTACGTGGTCCTCACCACCAAGCACCATGACGGCTTCTGCCTGTGGGACTCGGCGCTGACGGATTACAAAGCCACCAACACGCCCGCCGGCCGCGACCTGATAGCGCCTTATGTGGAAGCACTTCGGGCCGAGGGGCTGAAGGTCGGCTTCTATCACTCGCTCATCGACTGGCACCACCCCGACTTCACCGTGGACGGCGTACACCCGCAACGTAACGCAGCCGACGTCGAGAGTTTGAACGCCGGACGCGACATGACACGCTACCGCGAGTACCTGCACGGCCAGGTGCGTGAACTCCTGAGCAACTACGGCACCATCGATTACCTGTTCTTCGACTTCTCCTACACAGGTGGGCACGAAGAAGACTTCTGGGGCGGCAAGGGCCGGAAAGACTGGGATTCGGAGGCGTTGCTCGCCATGGTGCGGGAACTGCAGCCCGGCATTGTGGTGAATGACCGGTTGGAGATCCCCGGCGACTTTGTCACTCCGGAGCAGTACCAGCCCGCCGGCCCCATGATGGTCGACGGCGAACCCGTCACCTGGGAGGCCTGCCAGACCCTCAACGGTAGTTGGGGTTATGACAGGGACAACCTGAACTACAAATCCGTGGACCTACTCATTCGGATGCTCGTGGACGGGGTGTCCAAGGGCGGCAACCTGCTGCTCAACGTTGGCCCCACGGGTAGGGGAAACCTCGATCCGCGGGCGGTGACGTCCTTGAAGGGCATCGGCGAGTGGATGAAGCTGCACTCCCGCGCCATCTACGGGACGGGGGCTTCCCGGTTCACGGCACCGGCGGACGCCCGGTACACGCAGCGTGGAGACAGGCTCTATGTTCACTTGTTCGCCTGGCCGTTCGAGTACGTGCACCTCCCGGACCTCGCCGGGAAGGTCGAATACGCGCAGTTGCTGAACGACGCGTCCGAGGTGTTCGCCAAAGAGGTAGACCCCGGGCAACAGGCCATGAATATGACCCAGGCAGGCCAACCGCCCGGCACCTTGACCATCAAGCTGCCTGTCCAGCGGCCGAACGTTGCCGTCCCGGTGCTGGAACTGTTCCTGACGCCCGAGGCCGTGAATGGTTGAAACCATCGCCCTGCATGCGAAGCTCAGGAATGGTTGAACTTTTGGAGGTCCAGGACGATTACTCGGGGGAGGATGCGGGTATCCAGAAGGTATGGGAGCTGCCATGAACTCACTTGAACTGGGCAAACTGGGCTTCGGTGGAGCGGGCATCGGGAACCTTTACCGGGCGATCCCGGACGGGGAGGCGCTCGCCACCGTGCTGGCTGCATGGGACGCGGGCATCCGCTACTTCGACACCGCACCCCATTACGGCCTTGGCCTCTCCGAGCAGAGATTGGGCGCCGTCCTCCGTGATAAACCCCGGGACGAATTCGTCATCTCCACCAAGGTGGGCAGGCTACTCCAACCCAATCCCAGTGGCGGCCAGGACCCGGAAGGCTTCGACGTCCCCGCGACGTCACGGCGCGTGTGGGATTTCTCCGAAACAGGCATCCGGCACAGCATCGAGGATTCCTTGGAGCGGCTCGGCTTGGGCCATGTGGATATCGCATACCTGCACGATGCCGACGTCCACGATCTTCAGGCCGGAATCTCCCAAGGCCTCCCTGCACTCGAGAAGCTGCGCTCCGAGGGAGTGGTCCGGGCAATCGGTGTGGGCATCAACTCAGCCGAGGCAGCCTTGGAATGTATTGAAGCCGCCGATCTCGATCTTGTGATGCTCGCCGGCCGCTACACCCTGCTTGAGCAGCCCAGCGTCCCGCTGCTTGACCGCTGTGTGGAGCGAAGCACCGGCGTCGTAAGCGTGGGCGCCTACAACTCGGGCCTCCTGGCCCGACCCGACGTTCCGGAAAACGCGCACTACAACTACCATCAAGCACCGCCGGATGTGTTGGAGCGTGCGCGTGCGCTCGCGGCCCTCTGCCGGGACTTCGACGTTGAACTTCCGACGGCGGCGCTCCAGTTTCCTTTGCGGCACCCGGCCGTCGTGAACGTGACAGCAGGGGCGACTTCCCCTGAACAGGTGACCGTGAACGCTGCCCGAATGGAGGCAACCGTGCCGGAAGAACTCTGGAACGCGTTGGAGGCGGCCAGGCATGATTGATTCGCACCTGCACCTGTGGACCCTGGATACCTTCGTCACCGGCGGTGTGCGCCACTATCCGTGGCTTGGACCGCAACACGGTGCGCTCTTCCGCAGCTTTAGCGAGGACGAGGCGCGTGAGACGTTGGACGCTGCCGGGGTGAGGGGAGCCGTCCTGGTGCAGGCTGACGACACCGTTGACGACACCGGGAGCATGTTGGCCGTCGCCGCGCGAAATTCCTGGGTGCTCGGAGTAGTGGGCTGGATTAGCTTGGACGCGCCCGCGGAAGCTGAGGAACAGTTGCATCGCTTCACAGCGCATCCCGCCTTCAAAGGAGTGCGGCACTTGGTGCATGACGATCCCAGGGGTGACTTTTTGGATCTTCCCGCTGTTAGGGAGTCACTGGCGTTGGTGGCTCGGCGCGGGCTCACCTTCGACATCCCGGACGCATTCCCCCGGCATCTGGGGTCCGCGGTTCGGTTGGCCCGCGAGATGCCGGAACTGACGGTTGTGTTGGACCACCTGGGTAAGCCGCCGCTGGCTGATCCTGAGCTCATGGATTCGTGGAGCGCCGATTTCCGGGCGCTCGGGCGGGAGCCGAACTCGGTGGCGAAGCTGTCCGGACTGCATTTGCCTGGCGTTGAATACACCCCGGACGCGTTGCGACCTCTGTTCGAGTCAGCGTTGGAGGCTTTCGGGCCGGAGCGTTTGATGATCGGCTGCGACTGGCCAGTGAGTACCTTGGGCACCCCCTATGGCCGCACGCTCGATGTCCTGCTGGAACTCGTGTCTACATTGAGTCCCTCGGAGCAGGACCTGGTGCTTGAGGAGACGGCCATTCGGACCTACGGCCTGGCGGTCACCCCTATCGCCGAAGGTTAGAGCGCCTGCCGCAGCCAGTTCTCGACGCCGCTGATATGCACGGTGACAAGGGCCCGCACCAGTTCTGCGTCGCCCCGCTCCAAGGCATCGGCGATGGCTTGGTGCTCGGCCAGGGTGTGCGCCACAGCTTTTTCCTGCGTCAGGCCACGCCAGATCCGGGCTCGCACCGTGCTGCTGGACAGGGCTTCCAGGAGGCTCCCCAGGTAATCATTTCCGGCAGCCTCGGTGATGATGCTGTGGAACTCCAGGTCATGGGCCACGAGCTCCTCGACGTCAGTGTTCTCGTCTATGCCCTCCATTGTGTTTCTCAGGGCAAGGAGTTCGTCCGGCGTGATTTTGCCCGCCGCCAAGTGTGCCGTGGCCGGCTCCAGGATTCGTCGGACCTCAAAGAGTTCCAGGATGGACCGGTCCTGGTGCAGGTCCACCACAAAGGCCACGGCTTCGTTGAGCAGCTTCGCATCGAGGCTGGTCACGTAGGTGCCATCACCACGGCGTACATCCAGCACGCGGATCAACTCGAGGGCTTTCACGGCCTCGCGCAACGAACTCCGGGAAAGACCGAGCCGTTCGCTCAGTTCCTTTTCCGGCGGGAGTCGATCGCCGGCCTTGAGTTCGCCGCGGATCAGCATGTCTTTGATCTTGCTGATCGCCTCGTCTGTGACAGCCATGGACCAATAGTAGCCACGAATGATCGGATGTCTGTCTCCGCCGCGTCCTCACCCAACTGAGTCGCAGTTAAGCGCGTTTTGAGCCTTGTAAACGCGCTTAACTGCGACCTACTTGGGGGCATTAACCGACGACGGCGGCACCTGGGTTCCGATTGTTACGGAACCCGGGTGCCGCCGTCGTGATTTAGCGGTTTGTTACTTGATGCCTACTTGTCGCCGCCGGGCAGCGGGCGGTTGGCAATCACCGGAGCGCTGCCGGTGTAACCGTCGCGGGTGGCGGCAAGCTCATGAATTTGCTTGCGGCACAGGAACCAGCCCCAGACCATTAGTCCGCAGGCAATCGCGGTGACCAGCATGGTCAACGGGGACTCGATGAACACCATGATCAGCACGGCCGCCAGGAAGATCAAGGACAACCAACCTGTGTAGGGGGCGCCAAACATCCGGAAGGACGGGCGCTTCAGCCATCCCTTGTCGGCCCAGCGTTTGAGTTGCATCTGGCACAGGACGATGGTGGCCCAGGTGACGATGATGCCCACGGAAGCGACGTTCAGGACGATCTCGAAAGCGTCGGCCGGAACGAGGTAGTTGAGCGGAACTCCCAGGAGGGAAACGCCGGCGGTGATGGCGATGCCACCGTAGGGGACGCCTGCCTTGTTCATGCGCTGGGCGAACTTCGGGGCCGAGCCGGCCACCGACATGGAACGGAGGATGCGGCCGGTGGAGTAGAGCCCGGCGTTCAGGGAAGACAGTGCTGCAGTGAGCACCACGAGGTTCATGATGACGTCCACACCCTCCACACCGATGGAACCGAAGAACGTCACGAACGGGCTGACGCCCTTCTCGTAAGAGGTGTACGGCAAGAGGAGAGCCAGCAGAATCACGGAGCCAACGTAGAAGAGGGCGATGCGGATGACAACGGAGTTGATGGCCTTGGGCATGATCTTCTCAGGGTTGGCAGTTTCGCCGGCTGCGGTGCCGATGAGTTCAATCGATGCGTAAGCGAAGAGCACACCCTGCATGAGGATGATCATGGGGAGGACACCGTTGGGGAAGACCCCGCCGTTGTCTGCGATGAGGCTGAAGCCGACTTCCTGGCCCTCCACCGGGGTACCGAAGATGACGAAGTATGTGCCCACCAGGAGGAAGGCCACCAGTGCTGCCACCTTGATCAGCGCGAACCAGAACTCCATTTCACCGAAGACCTTCACGGAGACCAGGTTGAGGCACAGCACTACAACCAGCGCAATGAGCGCCCACGCCCACTGCGGAACGGCACCTATCCAGGCGACGTATTTGCCGAAGAACTCCATATAGAGCGCCGCTGCGGTGATGTCCACGATGGTGGTGGTGGCCCAGTTGATCCAGTAGAACCAGCCCGAAACGAAGGCTGCCTTTTCGCCGTAGAACTCACGGGCGTAGGAAACGAAGGATCCCGACGACGGGCGGTGCAGAACCAGTTCACCGAGTGCGCGGAGGATCAAGAAAGCGAAGAAGCCACAGATTGCGTAGGCGATAACGAGGGAGGGGCCGGCTGCGTTGAGTCGACCGCCGGCGCCCAGAAACAGTCCGGTGCCGATTGCGCCGCCGATCGCGATCATCTGGATCTGGCGGGGCTTGAGGTCCTTGTGGTAGCCGGAGTCCTCCTTGTGGAGGGCTTTCTCGCTGGCGTGCGCTTGGGCCGGGACCGTGTGGTCCGTGATGGGATTGGTCATTGGAATCCTTAGGGGTGTCCTGTTGGGGGTGTCCTGGGCGCGTCCGGTCGGGGATCCGGGCACGCAGAACAAAGCCTCGTGTGGGTGTGCCTCATGGGCGGGACGACTGGGTGGCGCGTTTTCAGGCCAGTTGCGGCCTATTTGCTGAGATTTGCCAGACGTTCGGGGCTAAGCAGTTCCTCAAGCTGGGCGGCGGTCAGGAGACCGTGCTCCAACACGAGTTCCGCTACGCCCTTGCCCGTTGCCAGCGCTTCCTGGGCGATGGCGGTGGCGGAGGCGTAACCGATATGGGGGTTCAATGCCGTGACGAGACCGATCGACTGCTCCACGGTAAGCCGTAGCCGTTCGGTGTTTGCAGTGATGCCCCGGACGCAGCGCGCCGTAAGGGTGCGGCACGCTGCTTCCAGGTGGGAGATGCTCTTGTGCAGGCTGTGCACAATGATCGGTTCGAAGGCGTTCAGCTGAAGCTGGCCGGCCTCCGCGGCCATGGTGACGGTGACATCATTGCCGATGACTTCGTAAGCCACCTGGCTGACCACTTCCGGGATCACCGGATTGATCTTGCCGGGCATGATCGACGAACCGGACTGCACGGCCGGAAGGTTGATCTCGCCCAAACCCGCACGCGGTCCGGAGGACAGCAGGCGGAGGTCGTTACAAATCTTGGAGAGTTTCACTGCCACGCGCTTCAGCACCCCGGACAGGTGAACAAACGCGCCCACATCCTGCGTTGCCTCGATGAGGTCAGCGGCAGTGAGGAGGGGAAGTCCGGTGATTTCGGCCAGGTGGCGGCAGACAGCTTCGGCGTAGCCGGCGGGGGCGTTCAAGCCGGTGCCAATAGCCGTGGCACCAAGGTTGATCTCGTGGATCAGCATGTGGGACTCGTCCAGGCGGGCCCGGTCCTCGCCGATGGTCACGGCGTAACCGCCAAACTCCTGGCCGAGGGTCATGGGAACAGCGTCCTGCAGCTGCGTGCGTCCCATCTTCACCACGGTCCGGAACTCCCGGCCCTTCTCAGCGAAGGCCAGCTCAAGTTCTTCGAGCGCTTCCAGGAGTTCTTTCACGGAGAAGATCGTGGCGAGGTTCACCGCCGTCGGGTAGACGTCGTTGGTGGACTGGCTCAGGTTCACGTGGTCATTCGGGTGCAGCTTGGAGTAGTGGCCCTTGGGGTGGCCCAGGATCTCAAGCGCACGGTTGGCGATGACCTCGTTGGCGTTCATGTTGGAACTGGTGCCGGCGCCGCCCTGGATCACGTCCACCATGAACTGCTCGTGGAGCATGCCGTCCATGATGTCCTGGCAAGCCTGCACAATGGCATCCGCCTTCTCGGCATCCAGCAGGCCAAGCTCGTGGTTGGTGCGGGCCGCAGCCTGCTTCACAGCGGCCAGACCCCTGACGAGGTGCTTGTTGGTGGAGAGCGGCTGCCCGGTGATGGGGAAGTTCTCCATGGCGCGGAGGGTGTGGACGCCCCAGTAGGCATCCGCGGGTACATCGCGGTCGCCCAAAAGGTCGTGTTCGGAACGGAGGGGGATCGCCTGATCGACGGTGGTCATAGCTGTCCTTGGTTTAGTTGCTGAAAATTTGGGCTGCGCGGAGCTCGCCGACCGGAAGGCCGCCGCCCAGCACGGGTGGGCTCTGAAGCGTGTCCAAGCTGCCGCCGTCGACGCCCAACTTGCGGAGGACCTCAACGGTGACGGGCATGCGGGCGCGATCGCCGCCGTCGGAAATCTTCACTGCCACGCCGGTGCCGTTCGGGAGGCCGACAAGCTGGAGTCCCTCAAAGCCGTCCTTCGCGAGGAGTCCCGGGACCGCCCGCATGAGCGCGGTGACGTCGCGGCCTTCGCCGGCCACCATCTGCGGGTAGCGGCGCATGGCGTGGGCAACCTTGCCCTCGTCGGTGCTTTCGTCGGCAGCGGCGATGCGGCCATAAGCGCGCGCCATACCGTGAAGCGAGTGGGCGAACAGCGGAGTGCCGCAGCCGTCAGTGCTGACTGCGGCAGCTTCCTCGCCGGTCAGTTCCGTGATGGTGTCGCGGACCAGGACCTGAAGCGGGTGCTCGGGATGCAAGTACCCCTCCACAGGCCAGCCGTTGATGACGCAAACTGCGGTCATGGAAGCGTGCTTGCCGGAGCAGTTCTGCGCAATTTGGGTGGGGCTGTTGCCTTGGCGTAGCCACTCTTCACGTTCAGCGACGCCGTAAGGGAGGTCCGTGCTGTTACCCAGGGCCGCTTCGGTGAGGCCGTGCAGCTTCAGGATCTCGGCGGCACCATCGCGGTGCATCTGCGCGCCGGAGTGGCTGGCAGCGGTCAGCGCCAGGAGGTCCTGGGGGATGTCCAAACCGGCCTTGAGCAGAGCAACAGCCTGCAGCGGCTTCAGGCTGGAGCGCGGGTACATGGGGGCATCCGGTTCGCCGGCTTGGATTGCGGTGCTGCCATCTGCGCTGAGGGCGATCAGCGAGCCGTAGTGGATGCTTTCGACCAGGCCGTCGCGGGTTACCTCTACGAGCGGGACGTGGTTCGGCGCTTTTTTCGCGTGGGCCTGGGCCGGTGCTTCGGGGGCGGGCATGGTGGCAGTGTCCTTTGGGTGTGTCATTTGCTGAGGATCGTGTCCAGCGCCACGCTGACGGCCTGCAGGTGGGCGGCCATCGCTTTGCTTGCGGCTTCGGAGTCGCCGGCTTCGATTGCGTTGAGCACGGCGACGTGTTCCTCGTCAGAGCGGTGTTGCCGGTCTGCCACGAGGTTCAAGGTTTCGGACTGGTGGGCCAGGGCTTCACGTATATCCGAGACGACGCTGGCAAACACCCGGTTTCCGCTGGCACGGGCCACGGCTGAGTGGAAGCTGGCGTCCAGGTTCACCCAGGCTTCGGGATCGTTCTCCGTGAGCATCTCCTGGACGATGTCCTTGAGGTGCTCCAGCTCTTCCTCTGTCCTTCTTTGGGCCGCGAGGCCGGCAGCCGGGATCTCGATGTGCGGGCGGGCTTCGTTAAGATCACGCGCACTGTACTGACCCAAGGTAAGGTCATTAGCAACCTTGTTGGCCACAATGAATGTGCCTTTGCCGGTCTTGGTTACGGTAAGGCCCAAGGTGTTGCAGGACCTCAACGCTTCCCTGATGACTGAACGGCTTACGCCATACTGGCCTGCCAGCGTCGCTTCGGAGCTCAGCTTGGTGCCGATATCGAACTGGCCGCCCTCGATGGCGCGTCGCAGTGCCGCAAAGACCGCTTCAGCTGCGGAAATGCGTGAGATAGGCGTATGCCCACCCTGGGGTCCTTGCTGTCCGGCTGTCCGGCTGTCTGACAGGTTCACGTTTCGAATATGGCACGGGTCACAAGTGCCTGTCAACGCTGAAAGGTTTGCTTCAGGCTTTGGCGTCTTTGGGCCTATCAGGGGCGGCCCGCACAATGGAGCATGCTCTTCACCAAAAAGTCACTCACTGAGGACGGGTTCACCGGATTCCGGCCGCTCGACGAACTTGATCCCATGAGGATTCCCCAAGGACCGGGGATCTTCGCAATCCTCCGTCCCGCGGATTTCGAGCCCTCATTCCTCAGCAAGAGCACTGCCGGCACGTTCAAGAAGAAGGACCCCAACCTCAAACGTGAAGACCTGGAGTCCGAATGGATTCCCGATGCTTCTGTGCTGTACATCGGCAAAGCCAGCGCAGGGAGCCAAGGCAATAGGGGGCTCCGCAAGCAGCTCCAAGAGTTCATGGATTACGGCCGTGGACGACCCACCGTCGTCTGGGACGCCCGGCTCATCTGGCAACTCCGCGACGCCCTTGACCTGATCGTTGCATGGAAGGAACTCCCCGCCTCCGAAGTAAACGCCGCCGAGGCCGCCTACCACGCTGACTTTGTTGCCGCCTTTGGTCGTCTTCCGTTCGCCAACCTGGTTCAGGCCCGCTCCAAGAAGTAGTGCATAACGTACGACGGCGGTACTCAGCTTGCGCCGTCGGCCTGCCGCTGGCCTGGATTCCGGCGCATAATGGCACCCATGACAGACCTTGTCTCCCTTGGAAGCAAACCTCATGGATCCCGCATCACTGTGGAGGTGCCCGTCGTACGCGTCGGTTCCGGATCCTCGGACTATGAGGGTCTCAACCGCTTTGTCGACTCCCTTCGCAAGCCGCAAGGGCTGCACATGACATTGCTGCATATTGGGATTCTCGACGAGCTGGGACGGGACATCGTTGCTTGGACCAAGGGGTTGTCGCCTCCTGAGAAAGTGCTCCCCGAGATCTCCAGTTGGTTGACGGAGTTGCCGGTACTGCAGGGCTTTTTGGGGAAGTCGGACAAACTGATCCCCTTGGGCGGCGGACGCCTCATGGGGCTCGAAGTGGACGTGCCACAGGAGGTTCACGACTACCAGTCACTCTTGGTGCAAGGGCTGCACGTACTTCTTGACGACCTCGGCCTCGACAACATCGACGACTTCATCCTGAGCTCGCCCGCACTTGGTTACAAGTCACCCCGATGGTTGCCGCACATCGCAGTCGGCAAAGCCCGGACCAGGCACGAGCCTGCGATGGAGATCGCACCTGTGGCCTTGGAATTCGGCGACTCTCGGATCCGCAACCGGGAGGCGCTCCCTTCTCCAGGGTGACTGCGGTTGCACTGATTGACGCGCGAGAAGTTCTACAGCCGGTAAAATATGATGTGTCTCCCGTTTTCTACCTGAGGACTTCCATGCAGCCCCGCACTTTGTTCCGTACCGTTGCTTTTGCCGAGGCCGTGACATGGACGATGCTATTGATCGGACTGTTCCTTAAGTACGTCACGCGAACCACAGACGTTGGTGTGAGCATCGCCGGAGGCATCCACGGGTTCGTGTTCCTTTGCTACGCCGCGACGGCCGCGTTCACGTGGATCAACCAGAAGTGGACAACCCGCACCGGCCTGCTTGCCATCGCTTCAGCAGTGATCCCCTATGCCACCATCCCCATGGAGAAGTCGCTGGACCGCCGCGGCCTCCTCGCCGGTGATTGGCGCTTGGCCGCTGGGGGAGATTCGCCCCAAGGCGGCTTCGAGAAGGCCCAGGCTTGGGTCCTGCGTAACCCGATTCTTGCTGTTGTGGTGACTTTGGTTGCCGTGGGCGCAGTGTTTAGCTTCCTGCTGTTCATGGGTCCTCCAGGTACCTGGTTCTCCTAGGCTTCAGCAGGCGAAAAGCATCAGTTCTTAGAAACTGATGCTTTTCTTCACTTAAGGCCAAGGATCCCTGACTCCATGGGCCGCAACCACCCACTTTGAATCGTGGGTGGTCTCGAGGCACCGTCTTTTTGGTGTGTCGCCAGGATGCGGCGATCAAAGTGGGTGGTGGCGGTACGTGGCGCCGTCCGTCTATCTGCTCTCCGCGCCGGGGCAGCCCCAGGAGTTGGGGTTTTCCTGGCAGGTGTCGGCGACTAGTGCTTTTTCTGTTTTCCAGACTTGGATGGTTTTTGCGGGTGTGGTGATGTCCAGGGTTCCGTTGATGGGTAGTGGTGGTCCGTTGTTGACGGAGTAGGTGCCGGTGAAGCTGGTTGTGAGGGTGGCTTGGTAGTTGCCGGTGTCTGTGTAGGTGTGGCTGGTGCGGGTCTCGTTGGTGAGCCATTCGGCTTCGGCGATGGAGTATCCGGCGGCGGGTGTTGGTCCGAGGGCGGTGCCGTCGCCGAAGGTGTAGGTGTAGTTGGCGGGTGTGGCGGTCAGGTGGACTGTTTGGCCGAGGATGGTGACGTCGAAGCCTTGTTCTCCCGTGGTGGCGTAGAAGTTGGTGGGTCCGCCTTTGAGGGTGTGGGGGAAGGGCTGGGCTTCGAGGCTTCCAGGGTTGACGGGAAGTTGTCGGAAGTCGGTCAGGATCCTGGCCGCGATGTTGGCCAGGACGTTTTCGGGCTCGGGGTCGTAGAGGCAGGTGGGGCCGCTGACGGCTGGGTAGTCGGTCCATGTGGGATTGGTGATGGACTTTGGTGCCTGTCGCCAGATGGCAGGTGTGCCTTCTTCGCCTCCCGGTGTCTTGGCCGGGCATTCCATCGTGAGGCAACCCCTATCGGGAGTGTCCGTTCCACCTGATCGGCAGTGCACGTCAGCCATGTACT
Source organism: Paenarthrobacter sp. GQ52 (assembly GCF_059759005.1). Lineage (NCBI taxonomy): Bacteria > Bacillati > Actinomycetota > Actinomycetes > Micrococcales > Micrococcaceae > Paenarthrobacter > Paenarthrobacter sp. GQ52. Next base: position 26,371 of record NZ_JCAXEJ010000007.1, on the reverse strand, counting down.
GATTTGGATCCTCCGAACCTGCAGTGCTGCCTTCAACAAACGGTGTAAAACTGCCGGTGGCAGGGTCCCTGATCCACTGGGTTCCCGTCAGTTTCAGCCCGTTATCGACGTATCCGATGTCTATCTTTGGGTCCTTGGCAACGGCTATACCGCAATGGATGGACATCAAAATGAAGGTGGAGGCTAACAGAGCGGCAGCGATACGCTTGGGATTCTGCACCGGCTAGCGGAGAAGACCAAGGTCGATCAGTAACCAACGCTGATCCTCGAACGTCAGCGCTGCCCTACTTGCCGAGTTCGTTGCGGCTGTCGGCTCTTGATAAAGCGATCCATCTGGCGTCCGAATTTCGATCGGTTCCTGGATGACCTGCACTGCGGCGACTTGGGTGGACACTGTCGGATCAAAGTCAGCCTCAACGCTCGTCGATCTGATTGTGGCCCCGGCGATCCATCGCCCCTCTTGCCAACCGCTCTCGACTCCTCTACGCAGGGACGTGCATAAGGCGCACGTCGACCTACTAAGTGGCGTCAGTTGCTCAGTCTGCCCGGTCTCGTAGCTGTAGCTCAACTGGGCGTACCAGTACCCAATAAACGCCTCCAGCCCCGCCTCCGAGTTCTCCTTCGCCAGCTCCGGCATCACCGGAACGGGCACGTTCTCCGCCTTCCCCTTCGCGTCGGCAGGCTTGTAGACAGGAGGCGCTGACGGAGTAGCCGAAGCCGAGGGAACCGAAACGCTCGCGGTGGGCGACGCCGTCGTCGAACTTGTTTCTGAAGGTGGGCCGCCAGGCGCCGAGCCGCCCTGACAACTGCTCAGAAGCAGCGCAGCGGTCAGAGCCAAAACCGCCGTTCGGACGTGAAGAGACGGAAAATAGGCAAACGAATGGCGTGACATGACAGGCTCCCCAGCAGCTGTTTGGCGGTGTGCCGGTCAGTCTAGGCGGGGGACGGGTAACCATTCATGTCAGAAAATGCGGCCTGTGGATAAGTGCCTATGGCGGCTCATCCAAAACCACTACCCCCGAAGCTTCTCCATATCCCGGCGGTCCTTCTTGGTGGGCCGACCCGCGCCGCGGTCACGCTGGGGGAGACCGAGCTTTGGAGCAACGGGACGCGGGGGAGTGTGGTCGGTGAAGCAGTGGGAAGCGGCTTCGGCACCCACGCGCTTGGCGATGAGTCGCCGGACTTCGAGGATCCGTTCCCAGCCGGACTCGCGGACCCGGATGGTGTCGCCGATGATCACGCTCTGCGACGCCTTGACAGGGTTTCCGTTGATGCGGATGTGCCCGGCACGGCAGGCAGCGGTGGCGGCCGAGCGGGTCTTGTAGGCGCGGATCGCCCAAAGCCAGGCGTCGACGCGGACATTTGCCGGGGATGATGACGGGATACTCATGGTTGGGAAGAGTCTAACCGGGCCTCGCAAGAGCCGCGAGGCCGCCGGAAACGTGCGCGTACACGGGGAAGCCACCGAACACGCCGGAACGCTCCGGCGATCACGCAGCGTTCCGGCGATCTCGGCGAGGCGGGGCCAGCGTTCCAGCGATCTCGGCGGGCCGGGCCGGGCCGTGCCGGGCCGGGCGTCGCCGGAGGCCGGAACCGAAAGAACCTACCGCACCGTCACCTCGACTACCTGCGCCATGTTGTTCCCGATGCCCTGGTAGTTCCACACCTGCTCGGTGGGCTGCAGCGCACCCGACGAATCCATCGCACGGCACCTCAGCACGTGCTCGCCGGGGCTCGCGACCCACACCATGGACCACGAACGCCAAGCAAAGTCGCCCAGCGCCGGTTCCAGGTGCGCCGGCATCCATTCGCCGTCGATTCCTACCTCAACGCGCTCCACCTCGCCGTGCCCGGACCATGCGCGCCCGTGCAGCATCACGGGACCGGCGTCCACCACGCGCCGCCGGGTGTAGAAGTCCGGGATTCCCGGCGGAATCATGAGGGAGCGGACGCGAATATGGCTCACGGGTATGCCTGGGCCGTCAGGACCTTGAAGGTAGTGGTAAGCGACGGCCTGCTGGAACCCCATGAACCGCGACTTCACGGCCTCGATCGACGTCAACCACTTCACACTCGCCATGCCGTACCATCCCGGAACCAGCAGCCTGAGCGGGAACCCGTGCTGGATGGGCAAAGGGTTGCCGTTCATGGCGTAGACAAGCATGACTTCGGGATGCATCGCTTCTGCCACTGAAAGGCTGCGTGCATAAGGCTCTTCGACGCCACCTTGGATGCCGTTGTCGGCGCCGGTAAAAACAAGTTCGACGGCGTCACTCGCCAAACCTGCTTCCTCCAGCAAGGGCGCCAACGGGGTGCCGGTCCACTCGGCTGTGCCCACGGCACCCAGAACCCACGGTTGGCTGACGGGACGAGGTTGCAGAAGGGATCGGCCGTTGCCTGCGCATTCAAGGGTGACAGGCATGGTGACGGCGGGCCGGGCTTTGATGTCCTCAAGACTCAACTCGAGACTCCGATTAACGGCGCCACCCAGGCGTAGTCGCCATGTCTCCGCGGAAACGTGCGGGATATCGAAGTGGATCAGCAGGTAGTGAAGGCCGGCCGGCGTGATGTCGTCGTGCAGGGCCTCAAGTGGCATGGAGTGATTTCGCCCGGAGAGCTGCAGTTCTTCGTGGGTCAGCGGACCTTGGGTCGGCTGACCAGGGTTGGCGGCTTTCGTTGCTCTTTGCTTGACATGGTGTTTGGACATAGGACGGCGGCGTTCTACTGGAATCTAAACGCTGCGGAGTGCCGCAGCACCTAGGTCAAGGATCACGCCGCGGGCGAACCCCGTCAATAGCTCGTTGTGAGGCCTGCTCTGCGCCCAAAAGCGAGCACATAGCGCGCAAAGCGGGCCTCACAACGCAAGGGGGCTACCGGCGTCGCAATTCCGGGTACTCAAGGTGTGGCGCGACCGTGCCGGCATCGCGCTCCAGGAAGTTCACGGCCGGGGCAACGATGTCGTCGATTTCGTCGAGGATCGCCTCGCTGAGCACCACATCTGCGGCCTTCAAATAGTCGGTGAGGTGGTCCTCGGTTCGCGGCCCGATGACCACGCTGGTGACTGCCGGGTGGTTGAGGGCGAAGCCCACGGCAAGCTGGATAAGGGTCAACCCGTGGCGGGCTGCAAGCTGCGCGAGGGCATCCGCCGCGTGAAGTTTGCTTTGGTTAAAGGGTGCATGGACATCGAAGCGGCCCGGGACCGCGGCCGATCGTGAACTTTCCGGCTGGCCGCCGCCGACGCGATAACCGCCAGCAAGCCACCCGCCGTCGAGCGGTCCATAACTCAAAACGCCGACGCCGTACTGCTGGGTGATGGGGAAAACGTCCCGTTCGTTGGCTCGCACCAGGAGCGAATACGGAACCTGGTCCACCACGGGCGGCGTCAGGTGGTTGGTGTTGGCGATCCACTATGCCTCCACAAGCTGGGCGGGGCTGAACACGGACGTGCCGTAGTACAAGATCTTGCCCTGCCGGATGAGGTCGTTGAGGGCTGTGATGGTTTCCAACAGGTCGGTGTTGTAGTCCGGGCGGTGCGCTTGGTAAAGGTCGATCCTGTCCGTGTTCAGCCGCCGCAAGCTGTCCTCCACAGCTCGGACAATCCAACGGCGCGAGTTTCCCGCGTGCGCAGGGTTGGAGCCCATCTGGCCATGGAACTTGGTGGCGAGGAAAACGTCGTCGCGGCGGCTGTGGATGGCCTGGCCAACCACAGTCTCGGCCTCGCCCTGCGAGTAGATGTCAGCGGTGTCAACGCTGGTGATACCGGCGTCAAGGGCGGCCTTAATGATGCGGATGCTCTCCGCTGGACCCGTGGGTGCGGCACCGGTGCCGAAGTTCAAGGTGCCCAGAGTGAGGGGGCTGATCAGGGCGCCAGTGCGTCCAAGCGTTCGTAGCTCGTTGAGGCTCATGTCGGCTTCCTGTGGTGGGACGGTGCTGGTGGGATGTTCAATCGAGGCTACACACGGCCGCCGGAGGCATAAACGCAAATGGTAGAAGTTCTTCGTTTTTCGTCTTGGGAGGTAATGGAAGCGGCCTTACTTCGCGACATTTCTTGACATGCGGCAACACAAATGTCTTTCGAATCAACAAATATTGCCGTTGCCCCCAGCAGGTGAATTATGGAAAGGAACTCAGGCTACGCACGATAGGGGACAGCGGAATGACACAGACCACAGTGGAAGAAACGGCGGCCATCAAGGCAGCATTTGCGCAGTTTCCGTCCGGAGTTGCCGCGTTCAGCGCGATGGTGGATTTCACGCCGGAAGCCCTGGTGGCGTCGTCCTTCACGGTTGGTGTTTCGCTGGAACCGCCGTTGGTGATGTTCGCAGTGCAAAACTCCTCCACCACCTGGCCGAAGCTCCGCCAGGCCCAGCGCCTGGGAGTTTCGGTTCTCGCCGAAGGTCAGGAAGCGGCGGCCCTCCAACTGGCGTCCAAGACGCGCGACCGTTTCGCCGGACTGGACACCAGCGTGAGCGACTCAGGTGCAGTGCTGATCGACGGCGCAGTGCTGGGTTTCGAATGCGAAGTCATCTCCGAGACGCCGGCCGGTGATCACGCGATTGTGGTTCTCGAGGTAAAAGCGACCACCATCAACCTCGAGTCCAAGCCCTTGATCTACCACGGTGCGACGTTCCGGCAGCTGGCAGCGTAGGCGTCAGCTAGGAGTTGCGGCTGGCGCCGCTGAGCGAACCTTTTCGAATCGGGCTCGGCGACTTTCCACTCTTGGAAGTGTTCGGGCCTGGTTTCTTGGCTCCGTTGCTTGATCCGGGGCCTTTGGTATCACCGGGCTGCGCGGAGCCGTTGTCCGGCCTCTTGAGCGGGAAGTCCGGACGCTTGGGAGCCGGACTTTTGCCATTGGGCGACGGCGTGGGGTCGTCAAGGTCGCGGACAGTCACCTTGATGGCGGGCGGCTGTTGGGCTTTGGCTCGCGCCGCAGCGCGTTCGTCTGCTTCGGCCACAGCATCCGCCCAGTCCTTTGCGAGCACAGGCGGTTCCTTGGCGGCTGCAACGACTATGGGATGGTGGGCGGCCTGGCGTTCCACCACCGATTTCACCTCGGCCGGTTTCGGCAGGTTGCGGGGGTCGACTTTTGCCTTCCACGCGCCTTCCTTGAGCGCGGAAGACGCGCCCGATAGCCGCCGTCGAACGTCTCCCATGAGGTCGCGCTTGGGCGCGGCAGCTGAGGCGGGCACGGAAACTGCAGCAGGTGCAGATGTGGGCACCAAAGCAGGCTCCGGTGCGGAAGGCGCGGAATCGTCGGCAGCCACGGGATCAGGCACATGCGCCGGATGCTGGGGAAGGTGAACGATGGGAGTGTGGTCCTTCTTGGGGAAAATCCCCACCATCGCCAAGAGGATGATCGACAGGAGCCGTCCAATTCCGGCGACCACCAGAGTGATGATGATGATCAACCCGAGCCCCAGGAACATCAGGACCGCGAGTCCCAGTGTGCCCAAGTACGTCAGATTGATGGCGAGTGTTGTCGGATCCTCCACGTTAGCCTCCCCTGGCCGTCGTTTTGTGATGCGCCCATTGCCCACCCAGCTTGCATATACAAGCCTAAGGTCCAGCACCGACGGAATCACGCCCCGCCCCACACTCCGGCGGGGTTGTTTCAAAGCTGTTATACGGCGTGGGAAAATATGTTGCCCAGCTCTCATTTTCAGCCTCAGATTGGGACCTCGTGACCCCTGATTCAGCCCGACTCCGCAATGGCGCTTGCCCGTGTCTCTCCGGTGAGCAGTACGTCGATTGCTGCGGACGTTTCCACCGCGGAGAGGCCGACGCGCCCACGGCCGGGCAACTCATGCGCTCCAGGTATGCGGCCTTCGTCGTCCTTGATGCCGGCTACCTCCTGCGCACCTGGCATGCCTCCACCCGTCCAGCGTCCATGGACCTCGATCCAGACATGGAGTGGCGCAGGCTGGACATCGTTTCCGCAACGAATGGTGGCCCCTTGGATACGTCGGGCACCGTGGAGTTCGCTGCCCATTACAGGCTCGACGGCGAACGCGGCGTCCAGCGCGAAATCAGCCGCTTCGTGCGGGAAGGGAAGCGCTGGTTCTACGTGGACGGGGACGTTCGCTAATGGCTCACCGGTAGCTGCGGTGCAGGTTCTCCTTGGTTGAGGCACCCGGCGAGGCATCGCCGATCCAAGGGCCGGTTCCCTCGGACTGGTCCAGGACGCCGGCCTCCAACCAGGCGTAGTCGCCGGCGAGGACCTTGCGCGAAAGGTCGTGATCGCCGTCGTCAGTATTCCTCCACAGCTGATCGAAGTATTCGTCCACCCGCACGCGTGCCTGCTCGCAGAATGCCTCGGCCAGCTCGTACGCGGCAGCGCCCTGTTCGGGGTGGGTCCGGAGCAGCATTTCGGCGCGTGAACAGCATGCGGCCATGGCGAACAGCTCAGCGCCGATGTCCACGATCCTGCCCAGGAACGCCTGCTTGTGCTCAAGCTTGGCCTGCCACCTGCCCATGCCATAAAAGGTTTGCCGGGCAAGCCGACGCGAGGACCTTTCAACGAAGCGCAGTTGCTTGCCCAAACGCCCGAACTCCGCATAGGACCGCGGATCCATCCCGGCGCCGGCTACGAGTTTCGGGAGCCATTTCGCGTAGAAGCCGGAGGCTCCGACGGCGGCCCTCGCCTTGTCCTGCAGGCTCGCATCCGCAGAGGCAAGGTCGCCCGCGGCGGCAAGGTGGGCATCCACGGCTTCGCGGGCAATCAGGAGCTTCATGATTTCGCTGGAGCCTTCGAAGATCCGGTTGATGCGGAGGTCCCGGAGGAGTTGCTCGGCCGGTACTGCCCGTTCGCCGCGGGCCTCCAGGGACTCGGCTGTTTCAAAGCCCCGGCCGCCGCGGATCTGCACGAGTTCGTCAGCGATCCGGCAGCTCAGTTCCGTGGACCACAGCTTGGCCAGCGCGGCTTCGATACGAACGTCCTTTTGGCCGGCGTCAGCCATTTCGGCGGAAAGTTCAAACACTGCCTCCAACGCGAAAGTGGTGGCGGCGATGAAGGCGATCTTTTTGCCTACGGCCTCGTGTTTGCCCACCGGTCGCCCCCACTGGGTCCGTGCGTTGGACCATTCGCGGGAGATTTTCAGGCTCCACTTTCCGGCGGCGACGCACAGGCCAGGGATGGAGAGCCGTCCGGTATTAAGCGTAGTGAGGGCGATCTTGAGACCCTGCCCTTCGCGGCCGAGCCTGTTGGCCGCAGGGACGCGAACCTGGTGGAAGCGCGTCACCCCATTCTCGATTCCGCGCAGGCCCATGAAGGCGTTGCGGTTCTCCACGGTGATGCCGGGGGAGTCCATTTCCACCACGAAAGCGGAGATACCGCCCTTATGCTCGGTGCCGTCAGCATCGGTGTGTGAAGGCACCCTGGCCATGACCACCACGAGTTCGGCGATCACGCCGTTAGTGGTCCACAGTTTCACGCCGTCCAAAAGGTAAGACTCGCCGTCGTCGGATAGCACTGCAGTGGCGCCCATGCGCGCGGGGTCGCTGCCGACGTCGGGCTCTGTCAGGAGGAACGCGGTAATGGCGCCGGCGGCGCAGCGCGGCAGGTATTCCTGCTTCTGCTCAGAGGTGCCAAATTCTTTTACGGGTTCCGGAACACCAATGGATTGGTGGGCGGAAATGAGGGCGCCGAGGCTCGGATGTACCGACCCCAGCAGGGCAAGGGCGCGGCCGTAATAGACCAGGGACAAGCCCAATCCGCCATATGCGCGTGGAATCTTCATGCCGAATACACCCAGGTCCGCGAGCCCTTTCAGGTATTCGTCGGGAATTTTGGCGTCGTGCTCGATGACGCGGCCGGACATGGTTTTGGCGAATGTCACCAAGCGGGCCATGAACTCCTCGCCCCGCTGGACATCGTCAGGTCTGGCTTGCGGCCATGGGTGTATCAGGCTGAGGTCGAAGCTGCCTAGGTACAGGCCCTTGGCGAAACTGGGCCGGTTCCATTCTGTTTCCCGGGCAGCCTCGGCAACGGCGCGGGCTTCTTCTGCGGTGGCATTGACGCTTGCAGCGGCGAGACTGTTGTCAGTGGCGGACGTCATGGGGTAACTCCTCTAGCCGGTGGTGCCGGATGGAGCCAGGGTCCGCCTTGGGTGCGAACCCTTCAGCTGTCCCTCAATGCTACCCGCGAGTAGCTACCGGTGCTAGGGGAAACCTGCGGCTGGAATTCGGCAGGAATTTCCACTTGTCCGGCGTGGTGAACCACGCGGTCCCACGCAAAGTTAATGCCGTGGACAAGGCCGCCCAGCACCGCCTTGATGGCGTACCAAGCAATGCCCGCTGCTCCGATAAGAATAATTGTTGCCATTGCTGCTGCGGCGATAAAGGCCACGAGAATTGCAGCGAAAACCAGCGTTCCAATGAATACGTAAGTGGCTGTATCAAGCGCAGTGAAGTCGAAATTCATGGTTCCCCCCGGGGCGACGGTGCATGGGTTGACGCGGCGTGGCTGCGTCGATGCTCTGACACTAGGGGCGGGACTACTTTCCGGCCAGAGCAGAAACGCGTCGTGGCGGCGTTGATATGGGATCGAAACCATACCGGGCGGTAGGTTACGGAATGGTTGCGGCAGGCAAGCTTCCACCAGGTACGGGACGGGTTCGACGGCGGCACGGGAGGCGCGCTTTTCGGTGGTTCTTCGGCGGCTCATCCGCCGCCGGCCGACCCCCCCCAGTCGGCCAGCGACGGGCCCGTCGGTGGCCCCCGCGACGCTCTGCGTTAACCTTGTACGGGGCAGTTTTCGCTGCCAGCCAGGTTTCGCAGCAGCTGAAGGAGAGTAATTGTCCCGTTCAGCCATGTCCTCCGCCGACGCCATTAGCGCGAGGCTCCGTGACCTCGAACAGTTGACCAAGGGCCCCGCATGGGCTCTGACGCGGTCCGCGCCGTGGGTGATCGCGGTGCTGCAAGCATCCTTTACCCGCACCCGGCCGCAGCTTCCACTCGAAGAGTTCCACGCCGACGTCGACGCTTTCCTTGAGCAGCTCCGCCGGCAGGACCCGGCGTTGGGCGGCCAGCAGAACGGCAAGCTTTTCGGCGACGAATGGACCCGCAAACAATTCCTGACGCGTCGCAACCAATCAGGTCAGATCGTCTACGAAGTTACCGAGCCCGCTGCCCGTGTGCTCGCGTTCCTGGACAGTCTCTCCAGCGAACGTTCCACACTGAACGGTTCGCGGCTTGGCACGCTCCTGGGCGACGTGGAGAAGCTCGCCAACGAGACCAACCCGGATCAGAGCGCGCGATTGGAAGCCCTGGAAGAGGAAATCCAGGAACGCCAACAGCTGGTGGAAGACATCAGCTCAGGCGAGTTTGACGGCCTCCTGGATGATGAGGAAGCCGTTGAAGCGGCCGGCAACATCCTGGATCTCGCGGCCAGCCTGCCTGCCGACTACAAGAAGATGCGTGACCGCATCGAAGAGTTGGTAGGCGAGCTCCGCAACCAGATCATCGAGGAATCCCTGAGCAAGGGCGCCACTATGGCCCAGGTTCTGGAGGCCGACAAGCGCCTGCGGCAAAGCCCCGAGGGCCGCACCTTCCGCTCGTTCACTGCTTTTCTGGAGGATCCGCAGCAGCAATTGCGGTTCCGCTCGGCGATCGGCGAGGTGCTGAGCCGGCAGTTCGCGGACGACCTCTCCCATGAGGACCGTGAAACGCTGAAAAACCTGGTGGCCGAGCTGCGCGCGCAGCACAGCCAGATCCAGCGGATCTACGGCAAGCTCTCCGAAAGCCTGAACACTTACATCCAGAGCGACGACGTCAGGCAGTCCGTCAGCCTGCGAAAGGTGCTGGCCGAGGCCGAACAAGCCATCCGATCCATGCCCTACGAACGCGACCGACCCGGCCTGGTCCGCGGACCCGCGCTCTTCAATGCCGGGTTCGAGTCGCTGGCCATGGTCAAACTCTTCGACCCCGACGAATTCGCAACACCACCACGCCTGGCCGATCCCATCGCTTTCAGCGACTCGGACCGGGTGCGGTCAGCGCGAACCGGCAAAGCGCGGCCTGAGGTTGTCCGGGCAGCCATGGCAGGCGCAGCCACGCTGGGCGACGCGTGGGACAATCTGCCCGCCGAAGAGCGGCACATCAACACAGTGCGCACCCTGCTGTCCATGGCACTGCAGACCGGCGCGGCCTTCGACCGGGCCGCCTGGGAACACATCGACTTCGAACAAATCGACGGCAGTATCCGCACCGCGTACCTGCCTGTCGTCTCGCTGAATAAGGATTCTGATGACTGAAGAAATCACGACGACGGACATCACCGAAGCCGACGAGGTCACCGAAGAGGCGACTGACGCCGACGTTGAGGCGGCCGAGCCCGCTCCTGAAGTCAGCCATGCGGACCCATTCCGGGTCACGCCGAGGGATACGTTCGTGGACGGCGCCGCGCTGTTCCCCGGCGACACGGGAGTGTTGCCCATGAAGGTGCGGCATGCGCTGGTGAAACTGCTCAAGGGCCCGTACATCGACGGTGGCCGCGACGAGAAACTGTGGACCACGCTGCTGGACAACCAGTTGATCCTCCGCAGCCGCCTGTCCGAGCTCTTCCTCAGCCTCCAGCTCGACCACGACCGCAAAATCGCAGTCCTCCGACCCGTTGACCCGGAAGTCGTCGGTGCCAGTTCCCGCTCGAGCATCCTGCGCCAGCAGCGAGCCCTGAGCAGGGTGGAAACCATCGTCCTGCTGCGCCTTCGCCTGCTGCTGGACCGCCACGTCACAGCCCAGACCGACCCGACCATCACCCGCGAGGAAATCGCCGACCTCGTCGCCAACTACACGCCCGCAGGCCAACAGGATGCCCTCCGCGACTCCGACGTTGTCACCCGCACCATCACAAAGCTCCTGGCCCGCCAGCTCATCCTCCCCACCCCGCTGGATGACACGTACACCATCAGCAACGCCCTCCCGCTGGCACTCCCCTTCGAAAACATCGGCGACATCCCGGCCCAAATCGAGGCCCTAATAGCAGTAGCAGCCGACGAATCCGGCACAGAGCCCTTCCTGGACCTCGACTCCGACTCATCCGCTGAAGACGACGACGCCGATGCCGCCCCCGCCCCTTCGCCGGACAGCACTCGTCCTGCGGACGATGCTGCCGGCTCCGACAGGCCCGATGCCACTCCCGGGGCGGCATCGGCGTCGTCTACCTCGAGCGCGCACGTCACCCACCAGATAGACCTCAATTCAAGCAATCACTCCATAGCGGACAACGTGCTTGACAGTGAAGGTGACGAGTCCGCTGAGGCGAGCGGCGATGCCGGGGACATGCGGCAGCATGCGTCTAAGCGAGGCACGAGCGAGCATGCAGAGCATGTGTCCGGTACCGCCGCGGACGCGACCAACGCTGAAGGGACCCAGAAGTGACGATCGCAAGCATGCTCCCGCTCGGCGAGCTCACGAACCCGGGCCAGATGCGTTTGGCGCTCGTTCAGGTGGTCAACTGGGGCACCTTCCATGGGGCTCACACCATGCACGTGGACCGCAAGGGCACCCTCCTTACGGGTAACTCGGGCGTCGGTAAGTCGACTCTCTTTGATGCGATGCTCCGCGTGTTTGATGCCCGTCCGCGCTCGAACGAGGCTGCGGCCCAGCGATCCGGCGGGGCTGTGGAGGACAAGAGGACCACGTTCACCTACATGCGCGGCAAGGTGGGTGATAAGGCGGTGGGGGATAGCTCGGCGAGTGCCTTCCAGCGCCCCGGTGCAACCTGGTCCGCCGTCGCACTGACGTTTGATAATGCGGCTGGCACGAAGGTGACGGTGTCGGCTCTGTTCGACTTGCCAAAGAATGGCACGGAGTCGAGTGTCGGGCGTTTTTATGTGATTGACAGCAAGCCGTTGGACCTTGAGGCGATCGAGGGCATTGCGCAGAAGCGCTTTACCAAGGGCGCGTTGGAGTCGATCTTCCCCGAGGGCCAGGTCTTCGACGTGCACAAGGCGTTCGCCGAAAGGTTCCGCAGGCTTCTGGGCATCAACTCGGATCAGGCGCTTCCGCTGCTTCGCGTCATCCAGGCCGGTAAGGGCTTGGGCGGCAGCGTGAACACGTTCTTCCGCGACCAGGTACTCGATGCTCCGGCCACGTTGGCTGCCGCCGATGATGTGGTGGAGGAATTCAGCAACCTGATGTCCATCCGGCAGCGGTTGGAGGACGTACGGCAGCAGCGGGACCAGTTGGCACCGGTTCCGGAGCTGAACAAGGAGTACGCGCAGGCGTTGCTGGACGCGAACCGTCTCAGGGAGTTGGCCGGCGAGGAGTTCGAGGCCTACAAGCAGCAGCTTGCGGTCACGGTGCACGCCAAGACGCTGGCCCGTTTCAAGGAGTTGGCTCAGTCCAAGGCTCAGGAACTGGCTGCTGAACGCACTGTGCGGGATGCTTTGGCCAAGGAGCTCCGTGACCTTGAGCTGGATTACAACAACCGCGGCGGCAACGCGATTTCGGCGATTGAGCAGTCGTTGGAAAACGCCCGGGTTGGCCTCAAGCTGCGTCAGCAAGTTGAAGATTCCGCCAAGAAGGCGTTGGCCGATGCCGGGCTGAACCTGGAGTGGACCGCCGAGGGCTGGGATCAGGCGCACGAGCAGGCAGCAGCTCGCTCGGCGGAGTTGAAAGACGATTCCGAGGCGCTCAAGGAGCTTCGTTTTGAAGCCTTTGACGGTCACGCGACCAAGAAGCGTGAGCTCGCCGCGGCCCAGCAGGAGCTGCTTTCGTTGCGGTCGCGCAAGTCGTTGCTGCCGCCGTCGAGCATTGAGAACCGGGCTGCTATCGCAGCAGCAACCGGGGTTCCGGAAGAACGGATGCCGTTTGGTGGTGAGCTGATCGATCTGGCAGAGGGCCAGGATCAGTGGCGTCCGGCCGCCGAACGAGCGCTGCGTAACCTCGCCACCACTTTGCTGGTTCCGGGTGAGCATTTCGCCGCTGTGACGCGGTACCTGAACGACAACACCGTCCGGGGCGCGCTTCGCGCTGTCGATGTTTCCAAGCCGCTCGCCGGTGGTGCGCTGGCTGTGGAGGACGTGTCCGACGGCGACCTCTTGACTAAGCTGAGCATTCTCACCTCGGGCGCCAACGCCGACGCCGGGGCGTGGATCCGCGAGCGGATTGCCTTGGACTTCGCGTACCCGTGCGTTGAGGACCCTGACGAGCTTGCTTCGATGGACAAGGGCCTGAGCCTGGGTGGTGTGGTTAAACGCAACCGGCACACCGTGGAGAAGGACGACCGTTTCACGAGCCGGCAGGATTACATCCTCGGTTTCGATAACGCCTCCAAGCTTGAGCTTGTGGCAGCGCGCGTGGGGGAGCTGGAAAACGAGCTCGTGAAGGCCTCGGAACTTGCCCAGAGCCGCGAGGATTCGCATCAGGGTATGGCACGTCAGCTCGAAGCGCTGCGCAGGGTCGCTGAAGATGAGCGGCCATGGGAGCAGGTCTCCGCAGCCGTAGCCGCGGATGAACTTGCCAGGATCGAACAGCGCCTAACAGACGCTCTGGCCGCGCAGGCAGACTTGGAGCCGCTGCGTGCCAACATCGAGAGTGTCCGGGAAAAGCACCAGTCCTCCACAGGTACGGCCGCCGTCCTGCAGAGCGAATACAAGGCGCTGGACCACAAGATGACCACGGCGGACGGCCTGCTCGATGCGGCGAGGTTGAAGCTGGAGCAAGCACCGCCGTCGGCGTCTACCGTCACCGCGCTGGAGCCGTACTTCGACGGCATCGCCGAAGTCTCCGAACTTTACGAGCTCGACAACCTCGCTAACAGCGTCCGGAATAAGTTGCTCGACGAACTGCATGCTGCGGAATCCCGCGGTCAAGCGACGGCCGAGCGGCTGACCCGCATGTTCGAGGCATTCGTGCGCGACTGGGGAAGTGCCATCAGCGCCGATCACGGCACCTCGATTGGAGCTGCAGGGGACTTCGAATCCCGGTACCACGCGATCGTGAGCGATGGCCTGCCCGCGCAGGAGGCCGAATTCCGGCTGTTCTTCAACCAACGCACGCACGAGTCCTTCAGCACGCTGTTACATCTGCTGGATGAGGAAAGGCGAAGCATCACCAGCCGGATCCTGCCCCTCAACGGCATCCTGTCGCAGGTCAATTTCCATGAGGGCAGCTTCCTGGAACTGGACATCAAGCAGACACTGCCGGCCACGGCCAAACAGTTCAAGGATGCGATCCAAAACGCACTGAAGGCCAAGCACAACCGCCCGTCGCGCGGCACGGCTGCTTCAGCAACGGAAGTGGACGACGACGCCGAGCTCACTGCGCGCTACAAGTCGTTGGAGACCCTGGTGAAGCGGCTTGGCTCGCAGACGCCGGAGGATCGGCGCTGGCGGGCTGAGGTGCTGGACGTCCGCGGGCACCTGTTTATTCAGTGCAAGGAACACCGCGAGGTTGCTTCGAAGTCAGGCAAAACCGGCACCACTGGAAAGTCCGGCAAGAAGAAGACCGAAGTCTTCATGCATGCCGACACGGGGTCCATGTCCGGCGGTGAGCGCCAGCGATTCACGGCGTTCATCATGGCCGCGGCACTGAGCTACCAGCTGGGAATCGCCGAGCAGGGCTTCACCACGTATGGCACCGTGATGATGGACGAAGCCTTCGTGCTGGCGTCCGAGGAATTCGCTGGTGCGGGTATCAAGGCGCTTCACGAATTCGGGTTCCAGTTGCTCCTGGCCGCACCGGAAAACGTGATTGACCTGTCCAGGCACCTTGGCTCCGTCACGGAAATCCTCCGGGACAAGCGCACTAACCGCTCGGGTGTGCTCACGGCTCCGGTCATCGCCGGGCCTGGAGAACCAGGAGCATGGCGTTCCGAAGCCAACCCGGTGGACATCGTCCTGCGCTGACGTCACCTCTCGTCCGGCGGGCCCAAGTAGGTAGCAGATGATGTCGTTTTGAAGGTTCTAAACGGCACCTGCTGCTACCTACTTGGGCTTGTTCCTGGACTTACTTCGCGCGGACGCGGTCAAGGAACTGTTCAGTCCTGGACTCCAGTCCTGCAATCTGTCGAACAACGACGGCGGCAGGGTCCGGGTTGATCTCGTTGGCGGGCGGTTCCTTGCGCACGTTGGCGCTGCAGCCGAATTCGGCGCAAATCAGCGTCCCCACAGTGTTCCCGTCCTTACCGGATTGTCCGGCTTTCTTGGCGACCCACAAGTAAACGTCGTCCTTCGAAAACACGTCGCGGCAGAGTTCGCAGAGGACTACGCGCCTCTTCCCGGAGCCACCTTCAGGTGCGCGGAGCATGATCCCGGTGAGTTCGCCCCGGTGCGGAACCACGAGGTATCCGCGCTGGGGCATTTTTTCGTCCCGCCAACCCAGGAATTCCAGATTGTCCCAGTCGATGGTTTCGAAGTTGCGGGGGAGGTTGGCTTTGGCTGCCTCGGAGCGGCTGGCGTTGATGAAGGACGAACGGATCTGTTGGGCAGTGATTTTCTGCATGGCAAGCTTCTCTCGGAAATGGTCGACGTCCGCGCTCTGAAGATGTGCGCGGAAATGGCGGGATGCGTCGGCCATCGAGGGAAGGAAGGGCACAGCTGTCTAGCCCCTATCAAGGGGACGTGCCTTGAAACCTAGGAAGATGCCGACGTGCGGGGGAGTGCCAAGCAGGCCGAAGCGGCCACCTCGCCAACTATGGCTGCAGCAACTGAAACAGTGCGCACGCTCATCCCTTCGTCGTGATCCTTGGAAGCGGTAGTCCGCTGCCGCTAATACTTTCAAAACTCCGGGGCAGATGTCCACTGCGAGAGCGATCGGGTGAAGGGGGCGGGATGTGCGAGAGCGATCGGTTGAAGGGCGCGGGATGTGAGAGAGCGTGTGACCTGCATCCCATTTCGGCAATGAGTTGGATTAGGTGACGCAAACGTTTCTTAATTCTCGGCAGGCTAGGCTAGCCTTACTTAGGTTCGCATCACTTACTTAAGGAGTCCCGTGGCTTCCCTTCTCCCACGCCGCGCCCTGCTGAAAACAGCAGGAACCGCGACGGCCGCTTTGGCCGCCGTCGCTCTTACCCTCACCGGCTGCTCAACTGGCCCCGCAACCTCGGCTCCGGCAACTGAGCAGGCAGCAACGGCAACTTTCCCGGTGACCATCAAGAACGTCTTTGGCGAGACCACCATCAAGGAACAGCCCAAGCGCGTAGTTACCGTCTCGTGGGTCAACGACGACATCGCGATCGCCCTGGGTGTTGTTCCGGTTGGCGTTCCCAAGAACGAGTGGGGCAACAACGACAAGGGCTCTACCCCTTGGAAGGATGCAGCGCTGGAGAAGCTCGGCGCCGGCTTTGGCACCGACAAGGCTCCGGTCCAGTTCTCCGAGGCTGACGGCATCAACTTCACCGAGATCGCCAAGCTCAGCCCGGACGTTATCTTGGCCGCTTACTCCGGCCTGGAAGAGGCTGACTACAAGAAGCTCTCCGAAATCGCCCCCGTTGTGGCGCAGCCTGAGCTCGCTTATGGCACCCCTTGGCAGGAGAGCACCACCCTGATCGGCAAGGCACTGGGCAAGGAAGCCGAAGCCAAGAAGCTGATCGAGGACACCGAAACCACCGTCAAGGACAAGGTTTCCAAGTTCCCGCAGATCAAGGACAAGACCTTCATCTACGGCAACCTCGAACCCGCCAAGGGTGACGGCGCCAACGTTTACACCGCAATCGACAACCGTCCCCGCTTCCTCTCCGAAATCGGCATGAAGCTGGCTCCGGTAGTCACCGAGAACACCAAAACCTCCACGGACTTCTTCATCCCGTGGTCCGCCGAGAAGGCCAACGAGCTCGAGTCCGACATCTTCGTGACCTGGGTTCCGGACGCCACCACGGCCGAAGCCATCAAGGCTGATCCGCTCCTCGGCCAAATCCCGGCCGTCAAGAAGGGCGCTTTGGTTGCCGATTCGGACAACACCCTGACACTGTCCATCTCCGCTTCTTCGCCGCTGAGCCTGCCGTGGGCGCTGGACACGTTCCTGCCGCAGCTGGGTAAAGCAGCAGACGCAGCGGGCAAGTAACTGCAATGAAACTGAGTACGACGGCGGCAGTCCAGGGGCGGGGCAACGGCACTTTGGTGTCGGCTGGCTCGGGAGGCATCACCCCTGAAACTGCGGGAACCGGAGGGGGAACCTTCTCCCGCAGCACCGCAGGCAAGCGTGCCGCTTGGCTGCTGGCGGCCGTCGTCGTACTCACCGCAGTGTGCGCTGCATCCTTGGCGATCGGGGCACGCGGCCTTCCCCTTAACACCGTGTGGGAAGCACTCACCAACTTCAATCCGGAGGACGGTAACCACGCTGTGGTGATCGCCCGAATTCCCCGCACCGTGCTGGGACTCCTTGCCGGGGCCGCACTTGGTTTGGCCGGTGCGGCCATGCAAGGCGTTGCCCGCAACCCCTTGGCCGACCCCGGCATCCTGGGACTCAATGCCGGAGCTGCCCTTGCAGTCGTCGTGGGGATCTACGTTTTCGGTATCGGCTCGCTGTCCGGCTACATCTGGTTCGCCTTCATCGGCGCCGCGGCGGCCGCCGTCGTGGTTTACGCCGTTGCTTCCCTGGGCCGTGACGGTGCAACACCCGTCAAACTAGCCCTCGCGGGTGCGGCCCTGAGCGCCGGCCTGTTCTCCCTGATGAACGTCATCCTGGTTTCGAGCCAGGACACTTTCGACCGTTTCCGTTTCTGGCAGGTAGGCACCATTGGTGGACGTGACTGGTCCGTCCTCCTTCCCGCGCTGCCGTTCCTCGCAGTCGGGGCCGTGATTGTCCTGGCCGGCGGTCGCATTCTGAACAGCCTTGCCCTGGGCGATGACATTGCCCGAGGCCTCGGCCAAAACGTCACGCTGGCCCGCAGCATCACAGGGCTGGGCATTGTGTTGCTGTGCGGATCCGCCACTGCCGTAGCCGGGCCGATCGCGTTCCTTGGCCTGGTCATTCCTCACGCCGTCCGCTCGTTGACCGGTCCGGACTACCGGTGGATCCTGCCGTTTTCCGCAGTTGTGGCCCCGATCCTGCTGATCAGCGCCGACATTGTTGGCCGCGTGGTCCTTCTCCCCGGTGAAGTCCCTGCGGGCATCATGACCGCCATCATTGGCGCTCCCGTCTTCGTCTGGCTCATCCGCCGCGGAAAGGGGGCCGGACTGTGACCACCGTTCACAAACTCCCGACCGAGTTGGCACTTAACACCAATGATTCCCACAAACATGGGCATCAACTGTCACTTCGGCGCGTGCTCAGCCCCACATTCTTCCTAGGCCTTGCAATCATCGTCATGTTCGCGGTGTACGTGCTCCTGGGCAGCTACACGGTGACCATCCCGGACTTCTTCACCATCGTCATCAACCACCTGACCGGCGGCGAGAAAATCCCCGGAGCCAGCTTCATCGTGATGGAGCATAAACTGCCCCGCGCCGTCGTTGGAACCATGATCGGCATCGCCTTCGGCCTGGCCGGCGCACTGTTCCAGACCATGCTGCGCAACCCGCTGGCCAGCCCGGACATCATTGGCATCAGTTACGGCGCCAGTGCGGCGGCCGTGACGGCAATCGTCATCTTCGGCGCTTCCGGAGCCGTGGTTTCCGGTGCTGCCCTTGCCGGAGCGCTCGGCGTCGCGGCCATCATCTACGCAATCTCCCGTGGCGGTTCCGGCGCCGGTGGAGGAAGCCGCGGCAACGCTGCAGGCAACCGGCTCATCCTGGCCGGTGTGGGTATCGCCGCTGCACTTCACGCAGTGGTCAACTTCCTCATGACCCGCGCGGACATCCGCACCGCGGCCGACGCCCTCATCTGGCTCAACGGATCCCTGAACTCCGCCACCTGGGACCGGGCAGGCGTCCTCGCAGTGTCATTGGTGATCCTGGTCCCCGCCGTCATTGCCCTTGCCGGCCCCTTGCGCATCCTCGAACTCGGCGACGACGCTGCTGCGGGGCTCGGGATCAGAGTCAACGCCGCCCGGCTGGCCCTGGTGCTGACCGCCGTCGGACTTGCCGCCGTCGCCACCGCTGCTGCCGGTCCTGTAGCGTTCGTCGCTTTCCTTGCCGGACCGATCGCCCGCCGCATCGTCCGTAAACCCAGCCTCCCGGCGGCGGCCCTTACCGGCGCCCTGATCGTGTTGCTCGCAGATTTCTTCGCCTCCAACATCGCTCCCGTCATCCTCGACGGAACCGTCCTTCCGGTCGGCGTCATCACCGGCGCCCTCGGTGCCCCCTTCCTGCTGTGGCTGCTGGTCACGTCGAACCGAAAGGAGGCCTGACATGGCCATCCTTAATGCCAAGGACCTCACGCTCCAGTACGAGGCACGCAAAGTGGTGGAGGGACTCACCACCGAGATTCCCGAAGGCAAAGTGACCATGATCGTTGGCGCCAACGCCTGCGGCAAGTCCACCCTCCTGCGCGGACTGTCCCGCCTCCTCAAGCCAGCCCGCGGTGCCGTGACGCTGGACGGCAAGGACATCCACACCCGCCCCGCCCGCGAACTCGCCCGCACCCTTGGCCTGCTCCCGCAGCACCCCACCGCTCCCGACGGCATCACCGTCCGGGACCTCGTGGGCCGCGGGCGATACCCGCACCAAGGCTTCTTCCGCAGCTGGAGCGCAGCCGACGACGCCGCGGTGCAGCGCGCGCTGAACGCCACCTCAACGCTGGAACTCGCCGAGCGAAGCATCGACGAGTTGTCCGGAGGACAACGCCAGCGCGTCTGGATCGCCATGGCCCTCGCGCAGGAAACCGAAGTCCTGCTGCTCGACGAGCCCACCACGTACTTGGACCTGGCACACCAAGTGGAAGTCCTGGACCTGATCACGGACCTCAACCGCAGCCGCGGAACCACCGTGGCGATCGTGCTCCACGACCTCAACCTTGCTGCACGCTACGCCGACCATGTGATCGCCATGAAAGGCGGGTGCATCGTGGCCGAAGGACCTGCGCCCGTCGTGGTGACAGAAGAACTGGTCTTGAACGTTTTCGGTTTGGAATCCCGAGTGGTTCCGGACCCCATCTCAGGCACACCGCTGATCGTCCCCATTGGACGCCACCACGCACGCCCCGCTTCAACCAACGAACTGGAGATCGCCTCATGAGTGCACAACCGACACAGGCAAAAGCAAGCGCCGCCGTGGAGCCCATGACCCTCGCCTTCGACGTCACCGTGACGGCCGTGCAGGAGCTCAGCCCCAACTTCCGTCGCATCACCTTCGGCGGCTACTCGCTGCGTGACTTCGGCGTTGCAGGGGACACTTTGGACCTCCGCGTGAAGTTGATGATCCCGTCCTTCGACGCCGCCGGACAGCAGATCCCGCTCCCTCCCTTCAAAATGGAAGAAGCCGGCTGGTACCAGGAATGGTTGGCCATGGACCCGTCCGTCCGCGGTGACATGCGCACTTACACGGTCCGGTCTGAACGCCTCGACGCCGTGTACCCCGAGATCGACATTGACTTCGTCATGCACTTCGACGATGCCGGACACGGCGGACCCGCTGCCAACTGGGCACTTGCGGCGAAACCAGGGGACGCCATCACCATCATCGGCCCCAACAACCGAGCAGCCCAGTGCACCACGGCCGGCGCCTACGGCGGCATCGAATGGCGTCCGGGCCTGGCCCAGCGCGTACTCCTGGCCGGCGACGAAACCGCTGTCCCTGCCATCAGCGCCATCCTGGAAAGCCTGCCAGCCGACATGACCGGCCACGCCTTCCTCGAGGTACCCGAAGCCGGCGACTTCCAAGACATCTCCACCGAGGCCGATATCGAAATCACCTGGCTCGCACGTGGCGCAGCCATCGGACGCTCACGACCCCACGGCGAACTCCTCAAGGAAGCCGTCGCCAAGGCCGTTCCCGTGCCGGGCTGGGTAGGCATCAAGGGCGCAGGCACCGCCGCCGGACCCGAGCCCGAAGACGTCAACGTGGACCAGGACATCCTCTGGGAAACTCCGCAACGCATGGACACCGCAGCCATCGAAGCCACCAAAAACCCCACCCTTCCCGCAGGCGCCCTCCCGTTCTACGCATGGATTGCCGGTGAAGCGTTCGTGATCAAGGAAATGCGGCGGTACCTGGTACGGGACGTTGGTATCGACCGCAAGCAAGTTGCCTTCATGGGTTACTGGCGACGCGGCAAGGCGGAGGGCTAAGCCTTCTCTGCTAGTCCGCCGCAGCGGCGGTTTTGCCGTCGCTTAGACACAACCCATAGGTGGCACTCCGGTCGCCGGGCGACCTCCGCGCCACGATGGGCCGCGATGCGCTCCTACACAAAACTGCCGCTGGGCACTTGCGCGGGCGTCACCTTCCCACGCTCGCTCACGTCCCTCGGGTTTGGGGGTGACGCTCGCTCACGTCCCTCGGGTTTGGGGGTGACGCTCGCTCACTTCCCGTTGGCTTGTTCACTTTGGGTTGGCTCCGGCGTAACCGGGGGCGGGTAGCGTCGGCTGCGTGCGGGAGGAATTCGGGGACGGGAAAAAGGTTCGACGGCGGTATGTCGCCATCGGAGATTCCTTCACCGAAGGCGTGGGGGACACGAGCAAGATCCTGCCCAACGGGGTCCGCGGATGGGCCGACCGGGTTGCCGAGAAGTTAGCCAAGGCCCAGCCGGGGTGGGAGTACGCCAATTTGGCAGTGCGCAGCAAGCGGCTTCGGCACATCATCGATGAACAACTCGAGCCCGCCCTCGCCATGGAGCCAACGCTCGTCACGCTCTACGCAGGCGGAAACGACATCCTCGACTTCGGCACCGATATGGATGCGCTCCTTAATGACTACGAGTTGCTCGTCGCGCGCCTCAGTGAAACCGGTGCCACTTTGGTCCTGTTTACCGGCTTCGAAGTGAAAGTGTCTGCCGTCCTGGAACCCTTCAAGAAACGCAACACCCACTACAACCAGAGAGTCCGCGACATCGCAGCCAAATATGGCGCAGTCCTGGTGGACTACTGGGGCTTCGACGCGTACAAGGACTCGCGGATGTGGGCCCCGGACCGGCTCCACATGTCCAAGGCGGGCCACAAGTATTTGGCTGCCCAGGTTCTGGACCATCTCAACGTTCCGCACAAAATCTCACCGAAAGAATGGGACCCGCCCAGCCGCATGTCCATGCGCGAATGGGAGCGCCGGCAACGCCGCTGGGTCAATGACTGGGTGGTCCCGCTGTTCGGACGCAAATTACGCGGTGTCACTCTTGGGGACTCCATCAGCCCGCGCTGGCCGGAGCCCGTGAAGGTTCCACGCAAGGGCGGCTTGAAAAAGCTCATGGAAGACCGGGAGAAAGCGCAATGAAAGACCAGGCCCGGTTTGTGGCCCTCGGCGACTCCTTCACTGAGGGTGTCGGCGACAACGATCTCAGGCTCCCCAACAACTGCAGGGGCTGGGCGGACCGGGTGGCCGAAGAACTGGCAAGACACGACGAAACCGTGCGGTACGCCAACCTGGCTGTTCGTGGACGGCGCCTCCATCGGATCATCGACGAACAAATCGAGCCCGCCCTCGCCATGAATCCCACGATGGTCAGCTTCTATGCCGGCGGGAACGATCTCCTAATGGCAAGGCTCAACATGGCCAGGCTCATCCGGGACTACGAAGATGCCGTCAAAAGGATCAAAGCCAGCGGAGCCATGGTCCTGCTCTTCACGGGGTACAACGTTCCTTTGTCGCCCCTGCTTGAGCCGCTCAAATTGCGCACTGCTATCTACAACCGTCACATCCGGCGTATCGCCGCAAAGTACGGAACGCTCTTGGTGGACTACTGGTGCTTCGAGAAGTTTCAGGACCCGCGAATGTGGGCTCCGGATCGCCTGCACATGTCCACCCCGGGCCACAGCTACATGGCCAAGAAAGTCCTCGAAGTCCTCGGGGCCCCCCACTCGCTGACCTCACCAACGCTTGCCGCTCCCCGTCCGCGGACCTTCACCGAAAACATTGCCGACGACGCCGCCTGGCTGAGGCGCGACGTCGGGCCTTGGCTTAAGCGGCGGGTCCGCGGCGTATCGAGCGGTGACCATCTGGGAGCGCGGTGGCCGGAACTTATGCCGGTGGTGTTGCCGGAACGGCTGGGAACCGCTCGGGCAAAACCTCAGCTGTCAAGCAGGTTTTCGTAACCTTCAGCCACGCTGGTGGCAGTGAATTCGATGATCTCGAACTCGGCAACGCCATTGCTGTAGAACGGGTCCTTCGCCAGAGAAGCATCCAGCGTCGCCCTGTCCACTTTCGAGAGCAGAACGCCGCCGGTGGCTGGGACGCGGCGTCCGGACGCTAGGAAGGTCCCGGCGTCGAACGCGTCCTTAAGCCAGGCCATATGGCCCGGGCGGTGGAAATCGACAATTTCGTCGGGAACTTTGTAGGTCAATGAGACGACAAACATGCCGCCAGCCTATCGCCTGAGCCCGGGCCGGGACCTAAGGAAGTAGGGAATTCTCATAAGATGGAGGCATGACTCAACCCCGCTGGCTGAATGCCGACGAACGCCGTGCTTGGCTGGCTCTGCTGAGCATCAACACTTTGCTTCCCTCGGCGTTGGACACCCAGCTTCAGTCGGCCGGCAAACTGTCCCTGTTCGACTACAACGTACTTGCGATGCTCTCCGAAACCGAGGGCCGGTACCTTCCCATGAGTGAGCTCGCCGCACGGACAAGTGCCTCGCTGTCGCGACTCTCCCACGTGGTTACCAAGCTGCAGAAACGCGGATGGGTGGAACGGCAAGCGCACCCCGGAGACGCCCGTGTCACCGTAGCGCACCTGACCGACGCCGGCATGTCCACCATCGTGTCCCTGGCCCCGGGACACGTGGAGTCAGTGCGCACGTTGATGCTCGATTCCCTTAGTCCCGAGGACGTCTCGGACCTTGCACGCATCGGCGAGAAAATCGTTGCCCGCTTGGACAACAACCACTGGATCCTGCGCGATTCCTAGCCCTCCTGCTGCAGGCTTTGTGGCCTCAAGCGTTGAAGTGGCAGACTGACGGCATGGATTTTTCTGCCCGTTATGTTGCCCTGGGGGACTCGTTCACCGAGGGTGTTGGAGACGACGATCCCGCCCGCCCCAACGGCGTTCGCGGCTGGGCCGACGTCGTTGCCGGGCAGCTCGCCTACAGCAACCCGGACTTCGGCTACGCCAACTTGGCTATCCGCGGCCGGAAGCTCCGGCAGATCATGGCGGAGCAGGTTGATGCTGCCGTCGCGATGAAACCAACTTTGGTGACGTTGTATGCGGGGGCGAACGACATCCTGCGGCCCAAGATCGATATCGACTCGCTTTTGGAGGAGTACGACGCCGGCATCGCCAAGTTGAGCGCGTCGGGAGCCACAGTGGTCCTCTTCACGGGCTTTGATGCGAAGGGCTCGAAGGTTTTCAGCGCCATGCGCGGCCGCACTGCGATCTACAACGAACTGGTGCGCGAAATCGCCGAAAACCACGGAGCCCTCCTCGTGGACTATTGGCGGTTCGACGAGTACGACGACTGGCGCCTCTGGGGTGAGGATCGCATGCACATGTCCACCGCAGGCCACGTCAACATGGCAAAGCGCGTCCTGGATGTCCTCGAGCACGAGCACGTCATCGAGGTTCCCGAACTGGCGCCGGTCCGACTGATGAACCGCGTTGAGGCATTGAAAGCAAACGCACGATGGTTCCGTGAATCCGCGGCGCCATGGGTTGCCCGCCGCGTGCGTGGAGTGTCCTCCGGCGACGGTTTGAGCCCGAAATACCCGGAGTTGATCCGGCCGCTGTAATCCGGGCTGCCGGGCGACCCGCCAAGGTTGAGTCGGTGTTCCGGCAGCGGACGCCAAGGGCTTATGATGCCGGATTGGTCTTAATTTGGCCTGACCCGTAGAATAGTTAGGCGCTAGGTAGTGCGGATCGTGTGCAATTGCTCCGGTTGGTGGTGACTGTCGGTTTTACTGACGTCCCGGTGGCCGGTAGTTAGGGGCTCAAGTTGCGTGCATTCCTGTATTCGCCCGGTATCCCAGGATCTGTTCAAGTGATTATCACTGCCCGGTCCTGAGGCCAACCTTCTTCGCCGCACTTGCTGCGGAAACTACCGAAATGGTTTGGACCCGGATGCGGACGCTGCCTGTCGCACGGCAACGCAGGAACATCTGCACGCCGTTACATTCAATCTTTGGAGGAGAGTCATGGCAGCACACTGCCAAGTGACCGGAGCCGAGCCGGGCTTTGGACACAGCATTTCGCACTCGCACCGTCGCAACAAGCGTCGGTTCGACCCGAACATTCAGAAGAAGCGCTACTGGGTTCCGTCCCTGCGCCGTAACGTCACGCTGACCCTGTCAGCCCGTGGCATCAAGACAATCGACGTACGCGGCATCGACTCAGTCGTCGCCGACATCCTGGCACGAGGAGTAAAGCTCTAATGGCAAAGGACAAGGACGTACGTCCGATCATCAAGCTGAAGTCCACCGCGGGCACCGGTTACACCTACGTAACCCGCAAGAACCGTCGTAACGATCCTGACCGCCTGGTCTTGAAGAAGTACGACCCCAAGATCCGCCAGCACGTCGAATTCCGAGAGGAGCGCTAAACACATGGCAAAGAAGTCAAAGATTGCTCGCAACGAGCAGCGCAAGGTCATTGTTGAGCGTTACGCTGCCAAGCGTCTCGAACTGAAGAAGACCCTGGTTGACCCCAACGCGACTGACGAAGCACGCGAAGCTGCACGCCTCGGCCTGCAGAAGCTGCCCCGCAACGCCTCCCCGATCCGTCTGCGTAACCGCGACCAGATCGACGGCCGTCCCCGCGGCACGCTCCAGAAGTTCGGTATCTCCCGTGTTCGCTTCCGCGACATGGCTCACCGCGGTGAGCTCCCGGGCATCACCAAGTCTTCCTGGTAATCACGAAGCTCTAAAAGGGCCGGCAACCGTTATGGTTGCCGGCCCTTTT
This sequence comes from Paenarthrobacter sp. GQ52, assembly GCF_059759005.1. Taxonomy (NCBI): domain Bacteria; kingdom Bacillati; phylum Actinomycetota; class Actinomycetes; order Micrococcales; family Micrococcaceae; genus Paenarthrobacter; species Paenarthrobacter sp. GQ52. The sequence continues at coordinate 515 of NZ_JCAXEJ010000007.1, read as the reverse complement.
TGCGTTAAGGGTCTTTGCTCGGCCCCGTTCCGACGCTCTCTCACTTCCCCCGGGCTTGAGCCCGTCGCTAGCTCACTTGCCTCGGGTTTGCCCGACGCTCGCTCATTTCCCTCGGGTTTGAGTTGAACGTTCGACGGCGGTGGTGAGCCTAGGCGCGCTGCGTTGGGTTGGTGGTTGGCCGGGTCTTGTGACGGGCTTCACGTGGGCTGGTTCTGGCTGGTTTTGGTTGGTCTGGGGTCGCAATAGTGGTGTTTGGCCTGTGTTTGGCCTGTGTTTGCGGGGGTTTCGGGTGGTGTTGGGGTGGATTTGTGCCCGAGCTTATGGACGTGTAATGTCTTCTGAGTCGCCGCGAGTGAGACAGCCTGGAGCTGAGAACCGCGGAGGCCGACCCCCTTGATAACAGCCTGGAAAATGGCGCGCTTCTAAGTGCGCCTTGTGCCGGGTGGGGCCGGGACTTGGATCGAAAATCGCGGAAACGCTGATTTGCGAAGATCCGGTTGATCGGGTAAGTTTGA